>JBLHWD010000048.1:0-6237 GCA_047628995.1 Saprospiraceae bacterium
ATCCCAGGATAGTCTCAGTAAGTTTCTTGCTAGACAAGATTTTCTTGAAAGAAAAAATGTCCAATTGTGGGGGAAAGAAGCATTTGAAGAAGCTTTGAAGACAGGGTCTGATGGAGACTTTTTATATCGAAAAAGGAGTTTTAATGAGGCCCTCATTTTGTATGAGAAGGCCCTAGCTAAACTTGCTGAGCTGGAGGGTCGTATTCCTGAAGAGTTGCTTATCAATATTAAATTAGCAAAAGAGGCCTTTTCTCTTGGGAATGCAACAGAGGCACAGAAATACTATGAGCTAGCTCTCTCTATTGATTCTTCCAGCACTATCGCCAAACAAGGTTTAGATAGGACTTATGTTTTGAATGAGGTTCTAACGTTGGTTAAAGAAGCTAACCGTGCTCTTGAAGAAGAAAACTTAGAGCAAGCAAAAAAGCTGTTCCTGGTGGCTATAAATCTTGATCCGTTAAACCAAGAGTCTATCAATGGAAGCATTGTGGCTTCACAGCTTATCGCAGATAAGATGTTTATTTCTGCTATGAGCAGCGGCTATCAAGCCCTGGAAGACAGTATTCCTAGCAAAGCTATTAAGGCATTTCAGGAGGCATTGAGGATTCAACCTAAAAGTTCAACAGCCTTTTCAGGGCTGACGCAAGCACAGTCACTGCTCATTCAGAAAAAAATTAAAGCTCAGCTCAGCAATGCCGCATTACAAGAAACTAAAGAGCAGTGGCATCTGGCCGCAAATAACTATAAAAATATTTTGGCAGAAAATAACTCATTAATTGAGGCACAGCTGGGTCAAAAGCGTAGCAAAAAAAGGGAGCACTTAAGTGATGCTATAAACATAGTACTGGCGACACCTCTGCGGCTTTCATCAATCGGAGTATATGAGCATGCTAAAGAATTACTAGAAAGTGCAAAAAAAGTTCAACTCCCAGGCCCAGGACACACAGAGCAGATAAATCAACTCGTCAAAGAGCTAGAAATGGCCAAAACATTACTATTAGTTGCATTTCGCTCCGATAATTCCACTAAAGTAACACTTTTAAAAAATAGTATGCTTGGGACTTTTAAGGAAAAAAAGTTACTACTCAAACCGGGCAACTACATAGCTACCGGTAGTCGAGAGGGCTATCGTGATGTGCGCATTGAATTTAAAGTGACCCCTAAAGAGGGGCCATTTAGTATAGAGATTGCCTGCAGAGAACCCATATAATGACAATAAAAAAAGAAAGCACAATATCCTCCTCTAAGGCACCTGCTTCAGCTGACAAAAATAATACTTCTGTAGATTTGCAGCCAATACAAGAGGCATCGAAAAGCCCCCATATCTCATTTAGCCCATTAAGTCTTATTGCTGTAGGGGCGCTATTAACCAGTATTTTAATAATATGGTTTCTCCTCACAGCGAAATCAGCGGTTATTATAATCACCCCTGAACAAGCCAATATAAGTGTGCATGGAGGTCTCAGTTTTCAGCTAGCTGATCATTATCTAATCAGGCCGGGGAAATACACGATTAAAGCATCGGCTGCTGGCTATATTGACATGGAGGACGACTTTACCGTAAATGAAGACGACCATACGGTAATAGAGCTGAGCATGGAAAAGAAACCGGGGCTTTTGAGTCTTACGACTAATCCACAAAACAGCGTTATTCATGTGGACGGAAACCTAATCGGGACAACTCCTCTTGGGGCACTAACTCTTTCTCCAGGAGAGCATTTTCTGAATATCAAGGCGCCTCGTTATATTAGCGAAACTATAACTTTAGATATAAAGGGGCTGGGTCGCAGACAGGATCTACATGTTAACCTTAGACCAAATTGGGGGTATATAGAATTTAATTCCTCACCGAAAGGTGCAGACATAAGCATAAACGGAAAAAGTGCCGGAAAGACTCCTTTTGTAGCGCCGATTATATCAAGTGGAGATATAGTTGAAATCACCTATCCCGGCTATAAAGTCTGGAGAAAAAAGCTGTCTATAAACGCAGGTGAAACTTTAAAAATGCCAGAAATAAAGCTCGTACTTGCCGATGGCATTTTGAATCTAATAACTACTCCGCCTGGAGCGACAATTACAATAGGTGGGAAATACAGGGGCAACACACCAGCGACTATTTATGTTGATGCAGAAAAAAAACATAGTCTGTCTGTTTTTCTAAACGGCTACTTTACCCAAAAACATACTATATCTTTAGAATCAGGAAAAAGAAAAAGTTTTTCTTTCGAATTAGACCCTAACATTGGCACCATCAAAGTGCTTGCCTCTCCACAAGACTCGATGGTGTGGATTGATAATAAGCTCTTAGGAACTGCAAGCGAGAGTTTTGATTTGCCATCCCATCCACATTTACTAGAAGTCAAGAGATCTGGTTTTGTTAGCTATAAAAAGATGATCACACCCCAACCTCAACTAGAACACATAGTTAGAGTTAAACTGCTCACTAAAGAAGAAGCTTACTGGGCAAGTATTCCAACGGAAACCACAAGCCCAGGCAGTCAGATCTTAAAACTTTTTAGACCAAAGGATGTTTTTATGATGGGCGCGCCTAGACAAGAGGCGGGGCGAAGAGCAAATGAAGTATTGCGAAAAGTAAAGATTACACGTCCTTTTTACTTAGCAGTTAAAGAGGTTACTAATAAACAATATTGGAAATATAAACAGCATAGTTCTCGTCATTTTAATGGGGTGACTTTGGATTTGCCAAACCAACCTGTAGTCAATGTTAGCTGGGAGCAGGCAGCCCTGTACTGTAATTGGCTGAGTAAAAAGGCTAAAATAGCTCCTTTTTATATAGAAAATAAAGGGAAAATTACCGGTTTCAACGCGAACACAATCGGCTATCGTTTGCCATCAGAGGCTGAGTGGGCATGGGCTGCTCTATCTCCAAAATCAAACACACAGAATGACTCTCTGCTCAATAAAAATGGAAATATCGCTGATATTAGCGCAGCTAGGATTTTGGGAGAAACACTCCCACTTTATGATGATGGACACCCTGTAACTGCAGCAGTAGGCAGCTTCAATCCCAATCAAAAAGGCCTGTATGATTTACAAGGAAATGCAGCTGAGTGGGTAAACGACTATTATGGCATTAGATTCAACCTGAACAATAAGATAGAAGTAGATCCTATGGGGCCAGAAAATGCTGAGCTAAAAACCATACGCGGTTCAAGCTGGCGCCACAGTGATATAACACAGCTCAGGCTATCGTTCAGAGATACGGGCATTGATCCACGAGATGATGTAGGCTTTAGAGTCGCTCGATACGTTAAATTGGATAAATAAACAAAAAAAAGAATGCATTAGAATAAAGCCAGGCGGTGGCAAGGAGAGCACAGTGAAAATCTATTGTATTTTATTATTTTTCCTAGGGTTCAATTTCTCTGTTTTTGGAGCCGACATACCTCTTCAAGGCACCCCTAAAGCTAGTGCAGTGGAATTAAAAACGTCAGAGACACCGCCCTCAGAAGGCGCTGCTTCAGAGTCAATAAAAAAAATGAGCCAGGTAAGGGTATCTGGCAACAATAAAATACAGCAGAAATTTAAACCAAGCGAAGAAATTTCTGAGGATCTGGCAATCCCTTTTCCCGTGGATATTTAAGGAGTTCCAATTACATGCAAACAAAATTCTCGTCAGAATTTATGTACCAGGTTTTTTCTCTAATCCTAGCGCTAATTGTGGTGCATACCATTTATCTTACGCTAATCCGTCCTAACGCAAATATCTTATTAGAACAACAAGTAGCCAAAGAAGAGGCAGGCGAGCCATATGTGGCTGTGAGGTCCTTCTATATTGTTATAAAAGATTTTGAGCAAGAGGCCTGCTTCATATTGATGATCTGGGCTTGCGCTATTATGGGATTCAAGGCAAGAAACACAGTAAATGAGCGTAAATTACTTAACCATCAACTACTAACCATTACCGAAGGGATACGCATATTACCTGAGGATGCGCGTCAAATATCTCGTCCGATCCAGGCCTTAACATCTATCGAAAAAAACTGTCTAATCCCGAGAGCGCTGCTAACCGCGCTGCATAGATTTGATTCCACAAAAAATATTCAGGCTGTCTCCAGTGCTGTGAGCGAGGTTCTCGATAAAGAATCCGACCGTTTAGACTCAGAACTTTCTATGGTGCGTTATATTGCATGGGCAATACCTTCTATTGGATTTATAGGTACTGTTAGAGGTATCGGCGAAGCACTAGGCCAGGCTCATAAAGCAGTCCAAGGTGACATTGCAGGAGTAACAGCAAGTTTAGGAGTAGCATTTAACTCCACTTTTATCGCACTAGTAATCAGTATTTTTCTTATGTTTATTGTGCATCAGCTACAACTGGCTCAAGAAAGATTAGTGCTAGACGCTCATAACTACTGCGATAACAACCTATTGCGCCACCTTCAAACAGACTGAAGAGTCTTTAATCTAAATATAGGGCAACAGATCAGAGTAACTAAATTTTTAATATGAGCATAAATATGAGCGCAGCGACCACAGGAATAATCATAAAGAACAATAATCACTTAAGGATGGGAGACGAAATTATACTTAAATCCCAGTCACATCGACTGATCAAGGTTACTTAAGATGGCTCGCTCAAAACGAAAAGTAACTACTTTTAGTCTATCTTTTTTGGATATAATGGCCTGCGGATTCGGTGCTGTCACACTTCTATTTCTTATATTGAAACACAACCCTATCTCCAGTGAATCTAATGATCCTTCTCTCCGCGTTGAAAAAAATCTTCTTCAAGATGAAATACAGACTGAAACAGCCAATCTATTAATACTCAATAATAGATTGGAAAATATAGAGCAATCTCACACTGAGGCTCAAGGATTGTCTGACAAAATACTAGCGAAACTTAATTTACAACAGAGCATGGAGTCTGATCCAAAAGATGAGTTAGTGATATTGAAAAAACAACTCCTTGGGCTACAGAAAAAAATAGGAAAGCTAAAAAAACAGGGGCAGGGAGAAAATATACGACATTTTTTAGGGGATGGGGATCGACAATATCTTACCGGTCTTAAATTAGATGGAAATCGCGTTGTAATTCTGGTTGACGCCTCGGCTAGTATGTTGTCGGATTCTATTGTTAATGTAATTAGACGCCGCAATATGAGTGATGAGTCACAAAAAAATTCTCCTAAATGGCAGCGAGCCATTAAAGCCACGGAATGGCTAGCAGCCCAACTACCGCAAAAAAGTCAGTATCAAATATATACCTTTAACACTTCAGCTAACTCAGTTAACCATGATGATGGAGTTTGGCGAAATTCAGGAGACAAAAAAGGTCTGGATAACTCCATAAAATCACTAAAAAACATTATTCCTAGCGGGGGAACAAGTCTAGCTAAAGCTTTTAAAGCCCTAAAATATTTTAAGGCCCCTCCAGATAACGTATTCTTAATCACAGATGGGCTGCCCACTCAAGGACATATAAAACAAAAAAATAGGACAATATCAGGCTCAGATCGCTTGAAATTGTTTCATGAATCCTTAAAGGAATTGCCGCCAAGAATCCCTATAAATATCTTATTGTTTCCAATGGAGGGTGATCCAGTGGCTGCTGCAAGCTATTGGAAATTAGCAATATCAACCAATGGATCATTCATGAGCCCCTCGAGAGATTGGCCATGAGTTATGGTAAGCGCAAAGAAAAGCGTGGCATCACTGAAATTAGCATCTCTTTTCTGGATGTTATTAGCTGCGGATTCGGGGCTATAGTGCTTTTGTTGCTAATTGCTAAAACTGTTGACCCCTCAACCTTTCAAACCGAACCAAATCATACGGTTGCAACTATTCCCGAGATGCAACAGAAGCTATTTAAAATTCGCGGCGAAACAAGCATGCTTAATGTTTCTTTTGAATCCAAAGAAAAGCAGCTTTTTAGCACGCGCAAATATATTGAAAACTTAAGAGAAAAACTAGCAGAAGCGGAGCAACAAAAAGAAACTATAGGCAGCGAGAAAAATAAACTGCTGTTGGCTCAACAAAATCTTACTAAGGAAATGAAACGCCTCCTAAAAAACCAGAAAAAAAATATAAATGGGATGATTGGAGGAATACCTATTGATAGCGAATACATTGTTTTTATCATAGACACGTCGGGGAGTATGTTTAATTTCGCATGGCCGAAAGTAAGAAAAGAAATGGTAAACATACTTAACATTTACCCCCAAGTTAAAGGAATTCAGGTCATGAATGATATGGGAGATTACATGTTTTCTA
>JBLHWD010000049.1:0-6146 GCA_047628995.1 Saprospiraceae bacterium
CAAGTAACAGAAAGCGTAAAAACTTATAGCAAATATTTGTCAGTGCGTTCTGCTGTAGTTTTTGGGGGCGTCAAAATCAACCCACAGATAGCGACATTACGTTCAGGCGTTGATATTTTGGTAGCTACGCCAGGCCGCCTTCTTGATCATGCGCATCAAAAAACATTAGATCTATCTCAGGTAGAAATATTAGTGTTAGATGAAGCTGACCGCATGCTAGATATGGGATTTCTTCCTGATATCCGCAAGCTTTTGGCACTGTTACCCAGAAAACGTCAAAATCTTTTGTTTTCTGCCACTTTTTCTAATGACATTAAAAAACTTGCAGATGGCCTATTAAATTCACCTACATTGATTGAGGTAGCTCAAAGAAACACTACTGCTGAAAGAATCGAGCAAATTGTCCATTTTGTCGACAAGAAAAGAAAGCGAGAGCTACTTTCTTTTCTGATAGGCTCGGAGAACTGGAGGCAGGTATTAGTTTTTACTCGAACAAAACATGGTGCGAATAGGCTGGCCAAGCAATTGGAAGAAGATGGACTAACTGCCTCGGCTATCCACGGCAATAAAAGTCAGGGTGCGAGAACTAAGGCGCTGGCTGATTTCAAGCAAGGGAAAGTGCGCGTTTTGGTGGCGACAGATATAGCAGCCCGCGGCCTTGATATTGATCAATTGCCTCATGTAGTAAATTTTGAGCTACCGAACGTTGCTGAAGATTATGTTCATCGCATTGGTCGCACTGGTAGGGCAGGCAATGAAGGAGAAGCTGTATCATTAGTATGCGTAGATGAACATAAATTGTTACGCGATATAGAGCGTCTTTTGAAGTTGAATCTGCCCAAAAAAGATATTGATGGTTTTTCGCCAGACCCTTCTATTAAGGCATCACCTATAGAAAACGGCCGACAGAGCAGAGGGGCCAGAAAACCAAGACCTACCGGAAATAATCGTAGTTCAGATAAAAATGTTTGGGGTGCACGGGGCTCCAAGTCATCTGCAGATCACAACAAAAAAGGGCGATCTCGCTAAGACTTGAAAAAAAAAGGGTGAGAAAAATTTTCCACCCTTTTGTTCTTGCCGTAACTTAGGCCAAAGTATTATGGCTAGCTGACCACAACAATGTTCTCAGCTTGAGGCCCTTTTTGGCCTTCTGTAACTTCGAACTCAACTTTTTGTCCTTCCATTAAAGTTTTAAATCCCTCAGCAGCAATGGCGCTGAAGTGAGCAAATACATCAGGACCAGACTCTTGTTCAATAAAACCAAAACCTTTCGCTTCATTAAACCATTTGACAGTACCAGTAGTAGTAGACATAACTTTATCCTTTTATTCCAATAGTAATTTTAGTCTTCTAGGAAGACAGTTTTTGCTGAAATGTGTTGCTATTACTTATGAGGAACCGGACGAGCTACTAAAGGTGAGACATCGAGATGGTGTGCATAAATATAAGACCTACTTTCAAGCTTAGTGGATTATATACCAGTTTTTCTTGGAGTCAAAGAATTACCAATGAAGCTATAGCCCCTTTTAACTTAAATACCAATGACTTGCGATAATTTTTTTCATCCCTCCGGAAAGATGACGAGAAGAACACAGCTAAGTTTTGATAGGGGTGCGTGAGCCGACCCCGTTGGGTGATGTAAAAAAGAACATTCCTTATGGTCTTCTGCCATCATTAAATACCCCTGAAATCACAAATACTTGCTCAGGGCCAGCCTCATGGATATCAGGGCCCCGATAACCAACACCAGGTTCAAGCTCGTATATATCTATACGCTTGTTGCTCTCACCAATCCAAAGGTTTTTCACGGTAATTCCTGGGGCTCCTTCTACAGCCTTAATATCTTTCCAGTTGCAGCTGTAACGCCTTCAAAGTTCATTCCATCGATCATATGCTTGAGCTCCGGCTTATTTATTTTTAGTTGGGGATATCGATATATAGTAATGTGATATAAACACGCTAAGTTAGCCTCTTACAAGTGTCACTTTGTAGGTGCAAGATTTACCATCCATTGGGTCAATAGTTATTGGCGTGGTATATATCAATTTATTTTTTTCAAAAGAGATAAATCTGACCTGCACTGTATTTTTCCATAGATCGTTCCAACTAGCGTTAAGTTTGTGGATGACCCTGTCTTTTTCAATCGTGTATGTTCCTGCATATGCAAACATTGAGTCAAAAAGCTGAACTTTCTCCTTATCTGTGGGGGGGTTTTTAGATGGTGTGACCCTCTCGCCATGTAAAACTAAAACTATTACGTGGTCATCTGGAGTGTAACTTATGTAGCCTGTCGGATTAGATCCAAATACATCAGACTCATCATCGGAATCTACAGGCGTTTTTTTCCATTCGGTCAGTCGCCAAGTTCCCAGCAGTTTTTTTTTCAGTGTAGTTACTATCGTTTCTTTTAGGTGCATAAATTGAGCATATAGGTTGTGTTAGATTCCGCCATATTTTTTCAGTGTAGCGGCATATGATTTTCCATCATGATGCACTTCAATAATATCTTTCAGTGTTTTACCTTCAGAATTTTTTGCATTTATATTGTGGCCTTTATCAAGAAAAAAATTAATAAAAGTATCAAAATTATCTATATTCATTCCTCGATAGGCTTTTTCTAAAAGATGGAAGCTTTGGTCGACATTCTGGGGTGGTTTAAAATGTAAAAATGTCATAATTCTCTCGTCGTCAAAGAATTCACCGAGAACTTTTTTTTTGTCTTTTGTAAATGTCATATTTTATGGTCTACATTTAAGTTTAATTTCTATTAAAGAAGTTCGGTTAATTTTTGTAGCAAAATATCGTTTACTTGCTTTGGATTGGCTTGCCCTTTAGAGGACTTCATTACCTGTCCGACAAAATACCCTAACATTTTTGATCGCTTGCCTTGCTCAGATTTACAGAACGCAGTTACCTCAGTAGGATTCTCTGCCAATACCTCATCTACTAGTAATTCAATCGCTCCATTGTCTGAAACCTGTTTTAGACCTCTGGATTTAATAATAGTGTCCGCATCACCCTCACCGTTCCACATAGCGTCAAATACCTGCTTAGCCATTTTTCCTGAAATACTTTTATCTTGAATACGATAAATCATCCCGGCGATTTGTTCTGCTTTGACTGGACAGAGGTTGATGGCGAGGCTGGCAGCATTAAGTCGTGCTGAAAGTTCCCCTAATATCCAATTTACAGTTAGCTTTATGTTGCCACTAGTTTTGACGGCTGTTTCAAAATATTGCCCCATCAGAGAGTCACTACTTAAAATATTAGCATCATAGTCAGACAGGCCGTATTGCTTTATGAAGCGCTTATATCGTGCATCTGGTAGCTCAGGTAGAGACTTGCGAATTTCCTCAATATAAGCTTCTTCTATGACAACAGGGAGAAGATCAGGGCAAGCAAAGTAACGATAATCATTGGCTTCTTCCTTGCTCCGCAGAGATCTTGATTCTTTAGTATCACCATTAAATAGCCTGGTTTCTTGAGTTACCTTTTCTCCATCCTCTATAAGGTAAATTTGACGTTGTACTTCCATATTTATGGCGTCTTCCATGAACTTAAAGGAGTTCAAGTTTTTAGTTTCTGTTCTAGTGCCAAGAGTGTTTCCAGGTTTTCGAATTGAAATATTAACGTCGAAGCGCATTGAGCCTTGGGACATCTCTCCATCACAAATACCCAAAGAGGTCACAATGCTGTGGATTTTTTTTGCAAAGGCTATCGCTTCTTCGGCGTTACCCATATCCGGCTCTGAAACAATCTCTATTAATGGGGTGCCTGCCCGATTTAAGTCGATTCCACTCATGTCCTGAAAGTCATCATGAACCGATTTACCGGCATCTTCCTCTAAATGAGCATGATGTATTCGGATAAGTTTTTTTGTGCCATCCGATAGCTCAATTTCCACTTGACCGGCCCCTACTATCGGTTTTTCTAGTTGCGTAGTTTGATATCCCTTAGGCAGGTCTGGGTAGAAGTAATTTTTTCGCTCAAATACAGAATGTTTTGTAATTTTTGCATCAATGGCTAAGCCAAACATAATTGCTTGACGAAATGCCTCTTTATTAGGAGTTGGTAGCGTGCCAGGCATTCCAAGATCTAAAGCGGATGCTTGAGTATTCGGTTCTGCGCCATAAGCGGTGCTTGACCCAGAGAAAATTTTGGATTTAGTAGCGAGTTGAACGTGAACTTCCAATCCTATAACGGTTTCCCACTCCATTATTTTAGGCTCCCAGTCGATATATCTTCTGCCGTTTGTTGGTGCCATTCAGTAATGCACTGAAATTGATGCGCTACATTTAACATTCGAGCTTCTTCAAAATAGTTACCTATGATTTGCAGGCCTACTGGCTTTTTATCTACAAATCCACAAGGTACAGACATCCCAGGAAGCCCCGCCAAATTTGTTGCGATTGTAAATATATCTTCTAGATACATCGCTATAGGGTCATTACTTTTTGCCCCAAACTTAAAAGCAGGCGATGGGGAGGTGGGCCCCATAATTAAGTCTACTTGCTCAAATGCAGAAACAAAATCTTGTTTAATTAAACGCCTTACTTGCTGCGCTTTGTTGTAATAGGCATCGTAGTAACCTGCAGAAAGACAATAGGTGCCAACCAAAATTCGGCGCTTTACCTCATCTCCAAACCCTTCTGCCCGACTACGCATGTACATATCGTTTAAGTCTTTAGGATTTTTACACCTATATCCATAGCGTACTCCGTCAAACCGCGAGAGATTAGCTGATGCTTCCGCCGGCGCAATGACATAATAGGCGGGAACTGCAAGATCGCTATGAGGCAGGTTAATGTCAACTAAAGATGCCCCTTGCTTTTCCAGTTGGCTCAGTGCTTTTAGCACAAGTTTTTCAGTCTCTGGGTGTAAACCTTCCTGAAAATATTCTTTTGGCACCCCTATTTTTAGATCATCTAGTGGACGAGAAATACCTAATGTATAGTCTGGCACTGATTTGTTTATCGAAGTTGAATCCTTAGGGTCGTGACCGGCCATTACATTAAGCATTAATGCGCAGTCCTCTGCTGTTTTTGCCATAGGTCCTGCTTGATCTAAGCTTGAGGCAAAAGCAATCATGCCCCAGCGAGACACTCTCCCATAGGTGGGCTTAAGGCCCGTTATTCCACAAAGAGCTGCAGGCTGACGAATAGATCCGCCAGTGTCAGTTCCAGTAGCCCCGGGAGCAAGATGACTAGCAATAGCCGCTGCGGAACCGCCAGATGAGCCTCCAGGGACTGTACCAATATCCCAAGGGTTCTTTACAGGGCCGTAGAAACTAGTTTCATTAGATGATCCCATTGCAAACTCATCCATGTTAGTTTTGCCTAAAATTACAGCTCCGGCATAGGAGAATTTTTCAACCACTGTCGCATTGTAGGGAGGGGTAAAGTTGTCCAACATTTGTGAACCACAACTAGTGCGGATACCTTTGGTGCAAAATATGTCTTTATGAGCAATAGGAACACCGCAAAATGTAGAAAATATTCCGGAGGAGCGCTGCTCATCAGCCGACTTCGCTTGGGCTAAAGCTGAGTCTTCATTGACGGTGATGTAGCAGTTATATGTGCTGTTTAGCCTTTGAATACGTTCTAAAAAATGTTGAGTAATCTCTACACTGGAAAATTCGCCTGAATTTAAGCCAGAAATGATAGAGGATATAGTTTTTTTGTGAATATCGTGATCGTTCATAAACTGCTTTTATTCCTTAATCAGTCAATCACTTGGGGGACGAGATAAAACCCTTTTTCCGCTGAAGGGGCAATAGCTTGAAAAGCTTCTCGTTGATTGAGTTCAGTTATTTCATCTGCACGTAGCTGTTGAAACGCATCTGTTGGATGGGCCATTGGGTCAATATTGTCAGTATTTGCGGCTTTTAGCAGATCAACCAATGAGAGTACATCAGCAATACTCTGGGTAGTCTCAGCAATAGTTGTGTCGTCTAGTTTTATGCGCGCTAGCACTGCCAGTTTTTCGATATCTCTATTATTAATAGCCATAGTAGTAGCTCCTGCAATTTTTGCAGCTTGCAGTTCAAGTTAATAGCAATTTGCAGTTTTTAATGGGTTTTGTTGAGCTTAAACAACAAGACATTAAGGTACCACATTCATTCTTTCAGCGGTACTGCATATAAGACG
>JBLHWD010000050.1:0-6079 GCA_047628995.1 Saprospiraceae bacterium
GCCTGACAAGCATCATGGCTTGTCAGACCAAGAGACAAAGTATCGGCAGCGTTATGTTGACCTGATAGTTAATCCTGAAACTCGTGATGTGTTTAAGGTTCGCTCACAGGTCATTAGCTTTATTCGAGCCTACCTTGACGGCAAATGCTTTATGGAAGTAGAAACGCCAATGCTGCAGGCAATACCCGGTGGCGCAGTAGCTCGTCCTTTTGTTACGCACCACAATGCATTAGACATGGATATGTATTTAAGAATAGCGCCAGAATTGTATTTAAAGAGGCTGGTAGTTGGTGGCTTCGAAAGGGTCTACGAAATTAACCGTAGTTTTCGTAATGAGGGGCTATCTACTCGTCATAATCCTGAGTTTACTATGCTTGAATTTTATCAGGCATACTCTAACTATACTGACTTAATGGATATGACGGAAGATATGTTAAGGAAGCTAACTTTTGAAGTACTGGGTAGTCATAGGGTAAGCAGTACATTAAAGAATCAAGAGGGCGAAGTGACTCAAGAGAAAATTTATGATTTTTCTATCCCATTCCAAAGAATTTCAGTTTTTGATTCTATTTTAAAGTTCAATTCGAACATTACTAGTGAGGAACTGAAGGACGAGGGTAAGGCTAAGAAAATAGCTGCAAATTTAGATATTCTATTAAAGGATAGCTGGGGTTTGGGTAAGGTTCAGATTGAGATTTTTGAAAAAACTGTAGAACACCTTCTAGACGAACCCACATTTGTTACGGAATACCCAACAGAGGTTTCACCGCTTGCACGTCGAAGTGATGTTAATCCGTTTGTCACTGATCGGTTTGAGTTTTTTGTGGGCGGCAGAGAGATAGCTAACGGTTTTTCTGAGCTTAATGATGCTGAAGATCAGGCTGCAAGATTCAGTCAGCAGGTGGCTGAAAAAGATAGTGGAGACGAAGAAGCTATGCACTATGATTCAGACTATATAAGGGCGCTAGAGTATGGTCTGCCCCCGACTGCTGGAGAGGGCATTGGGATTGATCGTTTGGTTATGCTTTTGACTGACTCTTCATCGATAAGAGATGTGCTGCTATTTCCACATATGCGCCCAGAATAGTTCAACAGAACTTACCGTAAGTTTTAATTAATCGTGCTCAAGGTTATCGAAGTCTGTTCTCTGTTGTGTGATTTTGACAGAAGCTGCCTCTAACTCATCCAGTCGGGCCTTTTCTTTTTCGACAATCTCAGAAGGGGCCTTGCTGGCGAATAATGGGTTGCTTAGTTTTCCTTTGATGCGAGTCACTTCTTTTTGAATTTTATCTAGCTCTTTGTTGAGTCTTGTAATTTCTGCCTCTTTGTCAATTAAGCCAGCCATGGGTACAAGAATTTCCATTTCTCCCATTAATGCTGTTGCAGAAGTTGGTACATCCTCATTGGAAGAAAGCCAGATTATTTTTTCTAAATGCCCTAGTTTCATTAAGAAAGTCTTACTTTCATCTAGACGAGACCTGTCTTCTTGTGACCCGTTACGCAGATAAACAGTTAGCATTTTAGCTGGAGATATATTCATTTCACCGCGAATATTGCGAATGCCAATGACAACACTTTTAAGCCACTCGATGTTACTGAGAGCCTCATTGTCTATCAGGGTATTGTCTGGTATAGGGTAAGGTTGCAGCATGATGGTTTCGCCCTTAGCCCCAGCTAAGGTCTTTACTTGTTGCCAAATCTCTTCAGTAATAAATGGCATAAGTGGATGAGTCATTCTAAGAGTAGCTTCTAGAACACGAATTAATGTGCGGCGGGTTCCTATCTTAAGAGATAATTCAGAGCTTTCATCCCACAAAACAGACTTTGATAACTCTAAATACCAGTCACAGTATTCGTTCCATATAAATTCATAAATAGCCTGAGAGGCTAGATCAAACCTGTAGCTATCGATTGCTTTTTCAACTGCAATTTCAGCTTGCTGAAGACGACTAATGATCCATCGATCGGGGAGGGAAAGACGATAGTCTTTATGGCCATCCTGACCACAATCCTGATCTTCTGTATTCATCAATACATAGCGTGCGGCATTCCATATTTTATTGCAAAAATTACGGAAACCTGAAATTCTACCCACATCAAAATTAATATCCCGTCCGGTTGATGCTAGGGAATAATAAGTGAAGCGAAGTGCATCTGTACCGTAAGCTTCGATCCCATTAGAAAATTCTTTGCGCGTTTGTTTGTCGATTTTCTCTCGTAACTGAGGAAGCATCATTCCAGATGTACGCTTAATGACTAAAGGCTCGAGCTCAATGCCATCAATTAAATCTATAGGGTCAATTACATTTCCTTTAGATTTCGACATCTTTTCACCATGACTATCACGCACTAAGCCATGCACAAAGACTGTTTGAAATGGAACATCGTTCATGAAATAGATACTCATCATGATCATTCTGGCAACCCAAAAGAAAATAATATCAAATCCAGTAACAAGCACATTAGTGGAGTGATATTTTTTTAAAAACTGAGTCTTTTCAGGCCAGCCAAGAGTTCCAAAAGTCCAAAGGCTTGATGAAAACCATGTATCCAGCACATCGTTATCTTGTGTTAGTCTTATGTCACCGAGGTTATTTTTATCACGCACTTCTTGCTCAGATCGCCCAACGTACACATTTTTTTTGTCATCGTACCAGGCAGGAATACGGTGACCCCACCATAATTGACGTGATATACACCAATCTTGTATATTTCGCATCCAAGAAAAGTACATATTTTCGTACTGCTTGGGAACAAACTCTATGTCACCATTTTCGACCGCAACAACCGCTTTTTTTGCTAGAGGAGATGTTTTCACGTACCACTGATCTGTAAGGTAGGGCTCAATAACAACACCGGAGCGATCACCTCGAGGTACTTTTAGCTTATGATCATCAATTTTTTCAAGCAATCCCAGGCCATCTAGATCAGCGATAATTTTTCTTCTTGCATCAAACCTTTCCATTCCAGCGTATGCAGTAGGGGTGCTTTCGTTTAAATGCGCGTCATCATTGAATATATTTATGATGGGTAAGTTATGACGCTGAGCCATCTCGTAATCGTTGAAATCGTGTGCTGGTGTGATTTTTACACAACCGGTTCCAAAGTCCTGGTCAACGTAATCGTCAGCTATTATTGGAATCTCTCGATTGGCAAGTGGAAGGGTGATATAGCTGCCAATAAGGTTTTTGTATCTCTGATCTTCAGGGTGAACAGCGACAGCTGTATCTCCCAGCATAGTCTCTGGCCTTGTAGTAGCAACAACTAGAAAGCCGCTGCCGTCTGATAATGGGTATTTAAAATGCCATAAACTTCCATCTTCTTCCTCAGAGATAACCTCAAGGTCAGAAATAGCAGTATGTAATTTTGGGTCCCAATTTACGAGTCTCTTTCCCCTATAGATTAGGTCGTCTTCATACATCTTTATAAAGGCTTCTTGAACAGCGTTATAGAAGCCATCATCCATTGTGAAGCGCTCTCTGGACCAGTCTGGCGAGGCACCTAGGCGCCGAAGCTGTCTCGTAATAGCCCCTCCTGACTCTTCCTTCCAGTCCCATACTTTTTCAATAAACTGTTCCCGCCCCAAATCATGACGAGTTATCCCTTTGTTGCCCAAAAGTCGCTCTACGACCATTTGCGTAGCAATCCCAGCATGGTCTGTGCCAACTTGCCAAAGAGTGTCATTGCCCTTCATTCGTTTATAACGGATCAAGGCATCTATGATAGCTTCTTGAAAACCGTGACCCATGTGAAGGCTCCCGGTGACATTGGGCGGCGGTATCATTATGCAGTAAGGCGAAGAGTCACTGTCCACCGGCTTAAAATAACCACTTTCTTCCCAAATTTTATACCACTGACTTTCAATATTTTTGGGGTAATAATTTTTTTCCATGGGTACTCAATTTATTGTTATAACGTAGTAATAGTTTATTTTTTCTGCACTGACTGAGCAAAAAATACCGTGCCTACAAGGGTGTGAATTATAAGTGGATAGGTATGACTACGTCGATCAACTTATCTAAAATTCTAACTTTTAGTTAATTGGTTTTGGTTAAATCATGATACCTGACAGGGTATCCTCGACTTTGATAAAAACCATAACGCACGCGCTTTTTCTCCGTAACTTGTTGTTCATCATAAACAATTTCTATCACTTTTTTAAACCGAGAAAACCAATCTGGTGTAGAATGACCTGATAGGTTTATTAATAGCTCATCGTGACCCCCTGGATCTGAATGATGACTGATAGAAATAGTAGATACTGGCGATTCTTCAATTTGATGGGGAAGAAAAGCTGTAGTACTGAAGTCCCATAATTTTTTGTCAATTTTCTCTGATGTAGCTTCTTCTGTTGTGTGAATAAGTACAGACATGTTTTGCTTGCAGGCCTTTTCAGTTAACTGACATGCAAGCAATATTGCTGAATCAAGGGCCCCCGAAATACGATAAAAAATTACGTTAGTCATTTTCTTCTTCTTCTATCAAAAGTTGAGCTAGTAATGGCACCGGTCTGCCTGTAGATCCCTTATTTTCGCCGCCTCTCCAGGCTGTTCCAGCAATGTCTAAATGAGCCCAAGTATACTCTTTAGTAAAGCGAGCAAGAAAACATGCGGCTGTTATTGTCCCGGCGGCTCGGCCACCAATGTTAGCCATGTCTGCAAAATTACTTTTTAGTTGTTTGTCATACTCACCCCAAAGAGGAAGCCGCCAAACCCTGTCATCGCAGAAATTTCCTGCAGTTTCCAGTTTTTTTACCAGACTTTCGTTGTTGCTTAGCAGGCCACTAGCATGACTTCCTAGCGCCATAACACAGGCCCCTGTTAGAGTTGCAATATCTATTACGAATTTTGGTTTATACCGGCCCGCATAGGTTAGCGCGTCACATAGAATTAGACGCCCCTCTGCATCCGTGTTCAGGATTTCAATGGTTTGACCAGACATGCTTTTAACAATATCACCTGGTTTGATTGCGTTGCCTCCTGGCATATTCTCGACAGCAGGCACTATGCCAATCACATTAAGGCTTAAGTCTAAGTCAACAATTGAAGAGAAGACGCCTAGGACAGACGCTGCACCGCACATATCATATTTCATTTCGTCCATCGCAGCACCAGATTTCAGGCTGATGCCGCCTGAATCAAAAGTAACGCCTTTTCCGACAAGCACAATAGGACTACCTTCTTTTTTGGACCCGGAATACTCAAGAATAATCATTTTAGCAGGCTGCTGAGTACCTGCGGTAACTGATAGCAAGGAGCCCATGCCAAGAGTCATCATCTCTTTTTCATTTAATATTTTACAAGTAAGCTTGGGGCATTTTGACGCAATTTTTTTGGCTTCTTCCGCCAGATAAGCTGGCGTACATATGTTTCCTGGTAGGTCGCCTAAATGTTTAGATAAATTTACTCCTTTTGCTATGGAAAATCCTACGGCGCAAGCTTGGTCCGTTTTCTGCAAATCTT
Source organism: Saprospiraceae bacterium (assembly GCA_047628995.1). GTDB lineage: Bacteria > Pseudomonadota > Gammaproteobacteria > Pseudomonadales > Porticoccaceae > Porticoccus. Next base: position 5,463 of record JBLHWD010000050.1, read on the forward strand.
TTTTCGATGGTATTGCAAGGACTGCTTTTTTTAAAGACAAGGGCTCTTTAGTGCTAGTTTTTAGCGAGCCAGAAGAGTAACTTTGCTCACCTAAACTTTGCGCAAGTTTTTGAGCTTGCAAGCGATATTACTGCATCTTTTATAGGAAGACTGGCAAGCTTGCTCCCAATGCTTTTAGCAAGCTTTGCGAACATTTGTTCGTCGAGCGCCTCTGCCTCTCCTCTACTAAATATAAGCAGCCTATTTGCCTGCAATCCATCAGGGTTATTAATTACAATTGAGCTGCTTAAAGTTTTCTTAATATCCCCACTTTTTTGTAATTGCGAGATCAGACCACCTATTGCGGTGCTTGTAAATCTTGCAGCATATGAATTGTCGCTGTTAAGTGATTCTGCAGTGTTATCATGCAGTTGATTTCCAACGATCAATACTAAGCAGTCAGTTTTTTTTGTAATAAGATTGCAGGTGATAGCGTTAAGTTGCATTATTTCTCCAAAGTTTAGTTGGTGAGGAATTTGAATCGACGTACACTAGGTATGACGAGCTCCTTTTATACATGGGGTAATTGCCCCCATTTAAATTTATATATGTTGAAGCATAACAGGAATCTTTCTATT
>JBLHWD010000051.1:0-6072 GCA_047628995.1 Saprospiraceae bacterium
TTCAGTTGAGTGTTTTGTTTTTCCAGTTCCTTGGAATCAGAAGACAAGGCTGCTACTTTTTGAGCAAGACTGTCCGAGCTTGTCTTGAGCACACGACACACATCCTCCAAATCTTGCTCAAGCTTGCCAATATAACTTAATGCAGACTCACCAGTAACTGCTTCAATTCGACGTACTCCGGAAGAGATACCCGCTTCAGAAATAATCTTAAACAAACCAATATCACCTGTACGTAAGGCATGTGTGCCACCACATAACTCTATAGAGAAGCCATTTCCTATAGTCAAAACTCTGACTTCATCCCCATATTTTTCACCAAATAAAGACATGGCGCCCTTGTTCTGGGCTTCTTCCATATCGCAAATTTCAGTTTTTATTGAGGTATTTCTACGAATTTCCTCATTAACAATTCTTTCTATAAGTTTTCGCTGTTCAGGTGCGATAGGTTCAGCATGGCTAAAGTCAAAGCGAAGCCGATTACCATCAACTAATGATCCTTTTTGAACTACATGCTCTCCTAATACTTTTCTTAAAGTAGCATGAAGCAAGTGAGTGGCCGAATGGTTTAACCCTGTCGCCAAACGAGTGCTAACATTAACTTCTGATTCAAGTTTTTGATTAACGCTTAAAGATCCTAAAGTAACGATACCAATATGCAGAAAATGAGCGCCCTGCTTCTGACAATCGGTTACTGTAAGCTCACCTGAATCTGAACGTAAGAGCCCATGATCTCCAGTCTGTCCGCCAGATTCAGCGTAAAAAGAAGTACTATCAAGAACGATTACTACCTCATCCCCCTTAAAGACATTGTCCACTTGTGCTCCGTTCAGCAGTAATGCCTTAATGCTACCTTTGCCTGAAGTAGCCTGGTAACCAGTAAATTTAGTTTCACCATCAAGTGTTAATTGCTGAGTATGGCTCACATTGAAATTCCCTGCGGCACGTGCCCGCTCACGCTGAGCAGTCATAGACTTCTCATATCCAGGCATGTCCAGCGACAGATTTTTTTCTCGCGCTATATCGTTAATCAAATCAACAGGGAATCCGTAGGTATCATAAAGAGTGAAGACTGTATCTCCAGCAATGATATTTCCATTTAGCTCGCTTATAGCCGTATTTAGCAACAACATACCTTTATGTAAGGTTTTTTGAAACTGCAGCTCCTCTTTAAATAACGCTTGCTTTATATGCGCTTGAGCCTCAATTAACTCTGGGTAGGCTTCTCCCATAGCACCAGCAAGGTCTACCACTAATTCACTAAAGAAAGGTTGATTCTTACCTAGCTGATTGCCATGCCTAATTGCTCGACGGATAATACGACGTAAAACATAGCCTCGACCCTCATTAGAGGGCAGTACCCCATCTGCAATCATGAAACTACAAGAACGAATATGATCAGCTATTACTCTTAATGACTTACTTTCCAGATCATCTGAACACGTTACCCTAGCTGCTGCTTTCAATAGCACTTGAAAGAGATCTATCTCATAATTGTTGTGCACTCCCTGCATGACAGCAGCAATACGCTCAAGCCCCATACCAGTATCAATAGAAGGCTTCGGCAAGGGGTCCATACTGCCATCCGCTTTTCTGTCATACTGCATAAAGACTAAGTTCCATATCTCGATATAACGATCAAGGTGGTCGTTATCGCTGCCAGGTGGACCGCCCGGGATATCTTCGCCGTGATCGTAAAAAATTTCAGAGGAAGGGCCACAAGGACCTGTATCTGACATTTGCCAAAAATTATCCTCCCCCAGCCTAGAGAAACGATCTGGACTAACACCAACCTCTTCGAGCCATATTTGTGCTGCTTCATCATCAGATTCATGCACGGTCACCCATAAACGATCTTCAGGCAGTTCAAGCTCTTCTGTTAAAAATCGCCAAGCATACATAATTGCCTCGCGCTTAAAATAATCTCCGAAGCTAAAATTTCCGAGCATCTCAAAAAAAGTATGATGACGCGCTGTATACCCTACATTCTCAAGATCATTATGCTTACCTCCAGCCCTCACACAGCGCTGAGAAGACGCAGCGCGAACATACTTAAAGCTTTTATTTCCTAAAAAAATATCTTTAAATTGAACCATGCCAGCATTTGTAAACAATAATGTTGGATCATTTGAGGGGATCAAACTACTGCTAGCTACTAGCTCGTGATCCAGGCGCTCAAAATATTTAAGAAACTTATTGCGAATTTCGGCTATTTTCATAATTTATTTAACCTCACAGCTCTATTTGGGCCGCTTTAAAGTGACCATATTACATAGCCAGATACAATTTGTGGTTATAAAAAGCTAGCTTTGATAAAGAAAAGCTCTTTAAAAACTAAGATTATTTTCCAAAAAATTCTTGCTTCCTAATAGGTGTAGGTGCAAGTGAAATACCGTCTGACCCGCATCGGCACCGTTATTTATAACCACACGAAAGGATTCATCAATACCAGTAATTTTAGCCAAATCATTAGCCACTAAAAGCAGATGTCCAAGCAATCCTTTGTCGCTGGCAGTTGCTTTCGCTAACATAGGTATAGGCTTTCTGGGTATGATGAGCAAATGTGTCGGGGCCTGAGGAGCAATATCTTTTATAGCAATACAATGCTCATCCTGATGCACGATGTCAGCAGGAATATCGCCAGCCATAATTTTTTCAAAAAGTGTTTTATTTTCCATTTTTTACTACGATCCTACATATCATTTATTATATCTTTATCGGTGTTCATTCTAATTTTTCATCAGCACTTAACAGGCGTGCCTCTGTTTCGAGCATAATTGGAATGCCATCCCTGATAGGGTAAGCGAGACCGCTCATATGGCAGACTAGCTCATCATGGGACTTGATGTATTCCAAAGGCCCTTTACTAACAGGGCAAACCAAAATACTTAGCAGCTTCTTATCAATCATAACGCCCTTTCAAGACAAAAAATTTATATCTAGGCCAAGTTTAAGGCAAAGATGGCAGTAAAACTATGCACAAAGCATATTAGAATTACAGATCAACAGAACTTGCAGAAAAGTAAATCAACCATCTACAGATGGAAAACGCTTTAACACAAGCTCTGGATCTAGCCTTACATTAAACCAATTAATCCGCCAATCTAAATGGGGACCCGTAGATCGCCCTGTAGAACCAACTTTAGCGATTAGCTCGCCTTTTGTTACTCTCTTGCCGAGAGGCACCACCACCTTGCTAAGGTGAATAAACGTAGAACTAACACCGTGACCGTGACCGATGATTAAAGTACCACCAGAATAGAACATGCTTTCATTAACCAGACTCACAACACCAGGAGCAGGAGCGTAAACATTGGTACCCTCTTGCGCTGCAATGTCCAGCCCATAATGAGGATTACCTGGAGAGCCATTATATATTCTACGACTGCCATACACCCCTGTAATCTTTCCTCTTAACGGCATTTTAAAGCCAGCTAAAAAATCTAATGTTTCTGTATCTATTTTTCTGGCAAGCCTAACTTCGCTCGCCTCCCTTCGAATTTGATCAAGCACTTCAGCTGGAGGGTTGACTGTTTTTTGAGGAACGCCAAATATCTTCTGTTCTTTGTATTTTCTCTGTAATACTGAAAATACATAGTTACGCTGTATTTTTCCATCAACGCTGCTAGTGGTTAATGTGAGGCTTGGCGGTGCATTACGACCTAATCCAAAAACATATAAGCCGCTGCTATCAACTCTTACTTTTTTACCCATAACTTCCAACTTCAGTGCTGGATCAACGTATCCAGAAACTAAAGACCCTTGAGATATAACCCCTTCGAGCTCAAGCCCATATGTGTTCGGTGCTAAATTCAGCACCATAATAAATATAAGGTATTTAAAGGAAGTCGCTAAATGGTCGGATGGGCTGTTATTTGAGAGAAAATCCATTGATCTATTTACCAATTAATTAAAACAAGCAGCTATATGGTCTGACTTAAATCCACGATATTTTAAAAAATTTTTACGTTTTACCATATCATCAAATTGATCACATTCAGAAAGTCCATATTTTTTTTTCATCGCCATCTTTGCCAGCTGAAACCAGTCTGCATCACTTTCAGTTAAAGCCAGTTTAATTAAGTCTATCTTTACTCCACGTTGTTTTAACTCAAGCTGAATGCGAACAGGGCCATAACCTCTTCTTGTACGAGTTGCTACAAGCATCTCAGAAAACCTTTTATCTGATTGAAGATTTTGATTTTTTAGGGCCGCAACAACTCCCCCAACTATCTCGATATTTTCTGGGAATCTTTCGGTCAATTTTTGTGATAGCTCAAAAAAAGAGTGCTCCCTTCGTGCAAGCAATGACATTGCTTTGTACCTAATAATAATTATAAGGCTCTCTTTATTTGACTTTGTCATCATATCGCCAAGCTTGCTTCTTACTATTTTTCATGAACAGTTAATCATAAAAAAACCGTACTTTAAAGCAAAGTACGGTTAGTTTCACAAGGGTTGCGTGTACTGAAAATGCTTTCAGGACTCTACTTCACCTTTTGCCACCTCATCCCCTTTCACCTTATCTTTCTTCTCTGATACAGGCATTAGCTGAGCGCGAATTTTTTGCTCTATCTCTTTTGCAACGCTTGGATTTTCACGCAAATATTCACATGCATTTGTTTTACCTTGACCAATTTTGTCTCCATTATAGGCATACCATGATCCAGCCTTTTCAACTAGACCACATTGGACCCCAAGATCTACAACTTCTCCCAACTGATTAATCCCTTGTCCATATAAAATTTGAAATTCACATTTCTTGAATGGAGGGGCTACCTTATTTTTAACTACCTTCACTCGTGTCTCGTTACCAATTATTTCCTCCCCATCCTTTACTGCTCCAATGCGACGAATATCTAAGCGCACAGATGAATAGAATTTCAATGCATTTCCGCCGGTTGTAGTTTCTGGGTTCCCAAACATTACCCCTATCTTCATGCGAATTTGATTTATAAATATCACCAGGCAGTTTGCATTCTTTATATTTCCAGTTAATTTGCGTAAAGCCTGCGACATTAATCTCGCTTGCAGTCCTACGTGATGATCTCCCATCTCTCCTTCAATTTCAGCGCGTGGCGTTAATGCAGCTACTGAATCTATAACTAAAACATCAATAGTTCCTGATCTAACCAACATGTCAGTTATCTCTAAAGCTTGCTCACCTGTATCTGGCTGCGAAACAAAAAGATCGTCAACATTAACACCCAGTTTTTCTGCATAAATTGGATCTAACGCATGCTCTGCGTCAACAAAAGCACAGGTTCCACCAACTTTTTGAGCTTCAGCAATAACCTGTAATGTTAATGTAGTTTTTCCCGAGGACTCAGGTCCATATATTTCCACTACTCGACCTTTTGGCAACCCTCCTATACCCAAACATACATCCAACCCTAATGATCCTGTCGAAATTGCCGGTATAGCTTGATGCTCTTTATCCCCCATCCGCATCACCGTACCTTTACCAAACTGACGTTCAATTTGCGACAGTGCAGCCTGTAGAGCTTTTTCTTTATTGGGATCCATAATCTCTTCCTTTTTTTACCTTGTACCGACAGAATATTTTTATATTTTATTACTTATTATAAGAAGCTTAACTCAATTTTTTTATACTGTATAGTCATACAGTACCCAAATTATTTACGTTTTCAATTTTCACCTAAAATATCATAAAATACTGCAACCTACTTAATGTTTTTAGTTCGATAGCATTTTTGATCTGGGAGCTCCTTTCGCTGCTCCTGTCTACCGAAGGCTTAATGTCACGACCGTTTCATAATGATAGGTCCCAGGAAATAAATCGATCAAATGAATACTTTTAATTTCGTATTCTTTAAATAGTTTCTGCAAATCTCTCACCATGGTTGCAGCATTACAGCTGGCGTAAACTATCTGCTTTGGGTTAAATTCTTTAACCCACTCAAATAAGTTAGAAAACCCTTTTCGTGGAGGGTCTACAATAAATGTATCGTAGCTAGAGCTCTCGGAGCGAGCTTTAAACGTCCTAAGAGCTGTTTCAGAATACAAGTCTAGGTGCACAAAATTTAGCTCCTCCAGATTAACTCTTTCTGGAGA
>JBLHWD010000052.1:0-6056 GCA_047628995.1 Saprospiraceae bacterium
GCAAGCCTATGTTTGAAGTCGGGCAATGCTACTATTTTGCGTGGTGGTAGCGAAGCTATCAAATCGAATCAAGTGCTTGCAACCTCCATCAAGCAAGGCTTATCTGCGGCAGGTTTACCCGAAACTGTCGTTCAGCTGATCGAAACAACTAATAGAGAGGCAGTGGGTGAGCTTATTACTATGCCGGAGTATGTTGATGTAATTATTCCACGCGGAGGAAAAGGGCTAATTCGGCGCATAAGCCAGGAAGCGCGCATTCCAATAATTAAACACTTAGACGGAGTTTGTCATGTATATATTGACGATAAAGCCAGCCTAGACATGGCTTTTGATATTGCATTAAATTCTAAGACCCATCGTTATGGTGTATGCAATGCTATGGAAACTCTGCTTGTTGCAGAAGGTATTGCTTCAAACGTTCTCCCTCGGCTGGCGGAAGCCTTCAAAGAAAAAAGTGTTGAGTTAAGAGGGTGCGCCATTACCCAGCAATTAATTAAATGTAATGCCGCGAGCGAAGATGACTGGAGCACAGAATTTTTAGCGCCTATACTCTCAATTAAAGTAGTTAAAAATATAGATGCAGCCATAGCTCATATTGCCTGTTATGGCTCTCAACATACTGATGTCATTGTCACAGAAGATCAATCGAAGGCGCTTCAATTTATCAAAGAAGTAGACTCAAGCTCCGTAATGCATAATGCTTCAACTCGATTTGCCGATGGCTTTGAATACGGGCTGGGTGCAGAAATTGGTATTTCTACTGACAAAATACATGTCCGCGGCCCGGTGGGATTAGAGGGGTTGACGTCTCAAAAATGGATTGTATTTGGTAATGGGGAAATTCGTCAATAAACTCGCTAGTTAGAGCAAATTAATATGCCTTTAAAGTCCGGTCATCCAGTCGGCGTAGGTCTGTTTGGTGGAACCTTTGACCCAATTCATACAGGTCACTTGAGAATTGCCTTGGAAATTAAACAGAGACTTCACCTCAGGGAAATGAGAATGATACCCTGTGCTCGTCCTCCCCATAGGTCACTGCCCTTTGCAAGCCCTGGTGACAGACTGGCAATGCTTGATCTTGCTTTAAGCGAACAATCAGGTGAAGGGTTGATTGCTGATAACTCGGAGTATCGGCGGGCGGGGCCTTCTTATACTTTAGATACTGTCTCAGAAATACGCACACAGCTCGGAGCATCAATACCTATCTGTCTTTGCCTGGGAGTAGACTCTTTCGCGAGTATAAATACTTGGACCAATTGGAGAGATCTTATCGATATAGCCCATATTGTGGTAGCCAAGCGTCCTGGCTGGGGTCAAATAAAAAACAAAGAGATAGTTGGATTCATTCAGGAGCACAAAGCTGCTAGCTCAAAAGAATTCCACGAAACTCCGGCAGGAAAAATTTTTGTTATGGAGGTGACTCCTCTATCGATTTCGTCGACGGCTATTCGGAAAGCAATTCTTCACAACGAATCTGTCTCCTATCTAGTACCAGAAACAGTAGCAGGCTACATTAAAAAAAATAAACTTTATCAAACTATGCAGGATGCTTTATGAAAAAGAAATTAATTAACATCGTATTGGATGCTCTTGAGGAAGTTAAAGGCAAAGATATTGTTACGTTAAATGTTACCAATCTTACAGATGTAATGGACACTATGATTGTTGCCAGCGGGAACACTAGTCGCCAGGTAAAAGCCCTCGCAAACTCTGTGATAGAGGATGCTAAAAAATCTGGATTTCAACCAATAGGAGTAGAAGGGATCGATAGTGGAGAATGGGTTTTAGTAGATCTCGGAGACATAGTGATACATATCATGCAGCCAACCATCAGAGAGTTTTATGAACTAGAAAAGTTATGGTCTATGCGCCCCAACGATTCAATCTCTGAAAGTCAGCAAGACTGAAAAAAAGAGACTGTATGCGCATAAAGATCATAGCAGTAGGAACTAAAATGCCTAATTGGGTTCAAGCCGGCTGTAATGAATATTTAAAGCGCATACCCCCCGAGCTCAATCTTAATTTTGTTGAATTGCCAATGGGGAAAAGAGGAAAAAGTGCCGATATTAAACGCGTCATTGCGCGAGAAGGCGAGGCTATGCTCAAATCAATAGGAGAAAATGACCAAGTGGTTGCCCTCGATGTAAATGGACAGCCCTGGGAAACTCCGCAACTTGCAGAGAATTTAGAACAATGGCAACATTCGGGTGACAACTTCAGTATATTGATAGGCGGCCCAGATGGAATATCCCAAGACTGCATGAAGCGTGCAAACGTCCGATGGTCACTTTCGCCGCTCACACTTCCTCATCCCTTAGTGCGAATTATATTAGTTGAGCAAATTTATCGCGCAGTAACTATAAGCGCTGGACACCCATATCACCGGTGAAGCAAAACTAATATCAGGTCTCTGTTCTTTGTTGTTTGAGTTTTCGGTCAAGCTCCAGCTTTTCTTTTTCTACTTGCTGGCGATCCTGGTATGCCCGGGTCAGTTTTGCTAAAGCAGTTGCAACTGCTTGATCAACAATCATCCCGTCGTACTCACCAGAAAAAATATTATGTTTTCCAGGCTTTTCTCCATCAGAGGTAACCAATGCCTCCGCATAGTTTCCGCATGGAGATTTAAGAATCAATTCTACATGGGCATATTTTTCATGTTCTTTTTCTGACATAACCTTGCATTCAGAATATTTGAACTCTATGTCACCTATTACAAGAACGAGCTCATCGAAAGAATTACATTTGAATTTTGTCATTTAATTAACTACCTTTCTATTCTCTTTATGTTTTTAGAAAAATCACAACAAGAAACTTCAGAAATACAATCAAAAAATATCTCTAAATTTTATCTTACAGGACATCTGTGCTGCTATGTCTGGTCACGAGGTGATAATCAGGCCGAATACTATATGTATTCTATACCAGGTGCTAGTCATACAAATAAATCAAAAATTATTTTTAATACTTAATTTGAACTAGATTGAGGTTTTGCCAAGCTAAATCGCCTATGTTTGTTAACAGGAAACTTAATACGGGTATCGTTCAAATAAGCCAAGTCAATGCTGGCTGTCACTACACCAGAACCTTCTTGCATCTCACTAATTACCTTGCCCCATGGGTCGATAATTGCCGAACCACCCCAAGTTGGCCGCTTTGGATGATCCCTATCACCCAGATTAGCTCCAATAATATATGTTAAATTTTCAACTGCTCGTGCTCTCAATAATAAATTCCAATGAAACTCACCCGTCTTTGAAGTAAACGCTGAGGGTATAGCAATTAACTCCGCACCATGCTCTGTAAGGTAGCGAAATAATTCAGGAAACCGCAAGTCATAACAAATTGCCAACCCCAACCTGCCGAACGGTGTATCGACCACGACAGGGGCATTCCCTGGGCTGTATTCAGAAGATTCTAAATAACTACCTTTCTTATCATCGACACTAGCATCAAAAAGGTGCATTTTCTGATAGCAAGCTACCTCACAGCCACTGTCATCAACAACAAAGCAGCTAGCTGATGGCATGCGCTTTTCTAACCCGTCTGGAAGAGTAGGCGCAGCTACCGGGATAGTTCCACCTACAATCCAGACTTTATGCTTGATTGCCTGTTCTGATAGAAATTTTCGAGCTGGGCCTATAGATTTTTCTATTTTCGCAATACTGCTTATTTCCTTACATCCAAGATAGGCGAAGTTTTCTGGAAGCACCAATAACTGTGCGCCTTTTTTGACAGCTAATTCGATTAAAGATTGAGCCTCATCCAGATTAACTTCTAGATTTCTACTGCCGGCCATTTGAATAGCGGCCACCTTTGGCAGTAAACCCAAGTCACTCATTATCCTCCACCTCCGCTGTTAAATTAGCTTTATTTATTTTTTTTTGAGATTTTTTTTCACTAGAGGTATCTATGTTGAAAATATTTTCCATCTCTACTTTTGGGGCGCTCCACAATCCTTTGATGCTATAACTGATGCTAGACAACTTTTTCACTTGTTTCTCGAACACCTTACCGGTGATGAAAACACCTGCAGCAACTGGCAAGCCTCCAACTGCAGCGGCAACCCAGGGAAGATTTTTGCTTACGGGAAGTGTTGTTACCAACTGGGCATCGATTTCCTCAGAAATCAGGCTGGCTGATCCCTCTAGTTTTATATTTCCAGAAGGCAAGTTCACATTCACAGGGGGATCAAAGGTCAACTCACCCTCCTCAAATATCAGGCCTCCCTCCATTTTATTGTAACTCATACCTTTTTCGTAGAGATATGAAAAATCAAGCTGCAACTGACGAACCCAATTATCAAAATTGAATAGACTCACTAATCGTATTAAAGCATTCGCGGCACCAGAAGATTTCTGATAAAAATGCCCATCTTCAAGACGCATAGAAACCGACCCCTTAAGGACGTCTGGAGATATTTCCCAAGGCCTGCCAGGCCAGCTCAATTGAGATGAAAATCGAGCCTTCTTGCTATCTATAATTTCAGAGAAACCCCATGCTTTCATTATCTCACCAACATCACTCACATGTAGTAAGCCGCTAAAAGAGGTATGGTGTACATTTCCGTCTACCGTCCACTCAAGATCAGCTTCACTATCTTTGTCGCCGATATTAAGCCCTAAAAGGTTGGCATCTATGCCCGTAATTTTGACACCTTTTTCTTGGGGCTTCATTAACAGACTAGCTTCACCAAACCGTTTATCTCCGACATTGAAATTTCTAACTGTTAATTGAAGATAGGGTAAATCGCTAGGAATTATTTCTTTTTTCTCTGCTCCGCCCTCAGAGGGAGCTGGTAAAAAAAGCCTTTCTAGGTCGACCAGCATAGGGGAAGAGGAATCTTTGGGCATCCAAAGATGCCCTTCCAGTCGATCACTTTTAATTCCCACCATCCAATCGCCAGCCTGATAGCCGCCAATGAAAACTGCCTTTTTAAGACTCAAACCAACAACATCCACTTCATCAATCAAAATGTCAAAAAGAGGGGTTAACTTGCTTTTGCTTTTTTCCTCCATATTAAATATTTTTTTAGATGCCTCTTGCCACTGGGTTAAAGGGAATGACTTTAAATGCCCAATTGTGAGAAACTGGCCTTCAGCAGGAAGCTCTAGACGATCGCTTTTAATGGCCAAAATTCCCCTAACTATGGAGCCATTCTTAAGTTCTAGGCGTGATTTAATATCTTCACCTATTTGAATTTTTAGGTCTACTGGATCGCTAAAAGCGATTTGCGCCTCAACATCCTCTCTAGTTCCAACTTTCTTGCCAAATGGCGAGGGTAGGTTGACCTTTATTCCTTTCGTGTTTGCACTGATCTTTAGCTGGATAGGGAGCGACGCATCCTCTAATGGGAGAATAATTTTAGCGATAAAATCTGTTTTTCCCCCAAGAATATCATCAGGAGGCAGGCTCACAAGCTGGGTGAGTGAGTTCATGGTTAGATTGCCAAGCATCTCAATTGAAAGGTTATCTTTAAGTGTATGCAGGCTAGCTGAAAATGGTTCGTGAAAAATATATCCAGTTATTGAAGGGGAAAACAAACCTTTTTGATCGCGATAGCTCAGAACTCCCTCTAACTGCTCTAGTAAAATTTCAGTATCCGGTAGCGACATTAAACCTTGATTAATTGCCATGTCTACGTGATAACGACTATCCGTCTTGCTTTCTGTAAGTGGTATTTTTAAATCTAAAGAAATATCACTTTCACCAGATAAATTCCAATTAGACAACCCTGCGACTCTAGACCTCAAAGGTGAATTTTGAAGCACGCCTACAGCCCCACCAAGGTCTGACTTAATATCACCAATAACACTGAGGTAAGGGGCTTTGTTACTTTCTTTTTTAATAGATAGCGCTATATTGTTGATTTTTGCTTCTTCAATACTGGCACTGATAATTTTAGCGTCAACCATGGATGAATCTACTGCCACTATTGCATTTAACTTCGTCACAGATGGCCAATCTTGGTGGAATTTAAGCTCTCCATCGATTGCTCGCATATAAATTTGAGTTGAGCCCGCTCGATTTTTTTCTACTTTTGTTACATTTTTATTACC
>JBLHWD010000053.1:0-5938 GCA_047628995.1 Saprospiraceae bacterium
GCTTCCCATGAGAAGGCCCCCAAATCCCAGCAGAAGGCCGCCGACCTTCAAAATACTGGTGGTTTTTTCTCTCACCATCTTATTCTCCCACTTGTTACATTGGATATTAGTAAATCGCCGATACACTAAAAACACGGCTGTTGCCAATATATGCCGCTTCTCCCCTAGTATCAAGCAAGTTTCCGCAAAAATTTATATTTGTGTAAACTTTTTTGCTTGAGGTCAATCTTACAAGGTGAGCGGAGATAACATAAAGTTCTTTAATAACAATTACTTAATTAGTAATTTAAGCCAAAAATATCCACTACCAAAGAGCGACTATTTTAAGCAAAAAAAGTTCAATTTGGTGCGCCTTGATGCTGAAAATGACCTATTTTGCACTGTAATATAGCTTTTTTATCAATTTTTTAGCCTGAAAACACAGGTTAAATGGCGCAGCATACACCCATGCTAGCACCAGCCTACAAAGCATCGCCTTTAACATATCGAGAGACGTCACTGGATTCTCTTCAATACAGACACGCAATTGGTTACACCGGAACCCCCAATATTAACTGTCATAGCTGTTTCAGCATTATTTTTTGCTGCTACACCGATAGGTTCCCCAATTAGCTGCTTGTAAGCCAAGGCATGCATAGATGCACCCGTTGCACCGACAGGATGGCCTTTTGCTTTTAGCCCCCCAGACAAATTAATAGGGCAGTCCCCATCTGGGTTAAACTTACCCTCCATTAAGTCAAATCCAGCACGTCCAGGCTCAGACAACCCAATTGCCTCAGCACACAACAACTCGTTAACCGTAAAACAATCGTGCACTTCCGCAAAGTCCAGATCAGTTATGCCAATACCTGCTTCCTCACATGCAAGCTTAACTGCATGACGAGTGGCTTGAAGTTCATGCAAACGACCCTTGCGGCCATTCAGCATTATTCTATCAGTAGTATGCCCAACGCCACTCAGTTCAACTGCATGCTTAAAGTTTTTCTTAGCATTTTCTGACGAGGTTAGCACTACAGCAGCTGCACCATCTGTTACTAGGGAGCAGTCATGTAATCTTAGCGGGGGAGCAATCATTGGATTACTTCCCTTACCTGCATCAGGGAGATTAAGGATAGCCTCTGCTGTAATCAGCTGCTTTTTGTCTGGCAAACTGCCAGCCCCAAAGTGAGCTAAAGGGTTTTGAATTCCATTACGATAATTAAGAGCGGAAACATGGGCCAACATTAGTCTCAGCTGGTCATCTGTAAGCTTGTGTTTTTGCTGGTAAGCTAAGCCTAGCTCTGCAAACAAGCCAGGAAACGTCATACCGTGCTTACCTTCTTCTGGCCAATAAGAACAGCATGCTAGAGCATGGGTAACTCCAGGTGTGTCGAGAAGGCTCATTTTTTCTACGCCCAGAGCAAGGACATGCTTAAAGCGCCCAGAAGCTACTGCATAGGCAGCATTGTAGATAGCCAAAGAGGAGGTAGCACATGCACCCTCAGTTCTCGTGGTTGGCTTAAATAGAAGTCCTTCTGGGTCAATCTCTAATGCCAAAGGCCCCACATGTTCCTGGTTAACGAACAATGAAGGCGAGCAAGATCCGACCCAAATTGCATCGATATCTTTTGCTTCCAGCCCTGCATCTAAAATTGCACCTGATCCAGCCTCAATTAACAGCTCGTAAAAAGTTTTAAGATCTTCAGCTGTGCCAGCCTCGCGATCTCGCTTAACAAACGAACCGAATTTCGTATTATATGCACCTACTATGCTTACATTCACATTAAACTCCTCCGTAAACCATACATTTATATTCGACAGAAAAACTTTGCAACTTGCGCCTGGTTAGCTCTAGAAACATTTTAATTAAATCTGTCATTTTTTTTCATTCCAAAAATTGCACGCAAATCTTTTTTAAGGACTTTTCCTACCGGGCTTCTAGGCAACTCGTCTAATATGATAATTTTTTTGGGGGCTTTTACGCTCCCCAGCTTTTTTTTACAGAGCTGAATTATCTCATCCTCATCAGGAACTATGTTTGGGTCTTTTAACTCAATTACCGCTGTGACCTGCTCTCCCCATTTTTCATCAGGCAAGCCAATAACCGCACAATCTTTAATGGTCGGTATGCCCCATATCAACTGCTCTATCTCCCCGGGGTAAACGTTAAACCCTCCAGAGATAATCATGTCGCCCTTTCTATCCGTCAAAGAGAGAAAGCCGTTCTCATCTAAGATGCCTATATCCCCAGTTAGTTGCCACTCGTTTAACCTTATAGCTTTATTGGCTTCCGGGTTCTTATGATACCCCTTCATTAACAAGGTACCTTTTATCGCCACCTCACCCTTGAGCCCAGGAGAAAGCTGGCAGCCTTGTTTATCGAAAATTGAAAGCTTGATACCGGGTGAAGCTTTGCCGCAAGATCCTAATATTGAAATATTTTTATCCGCTAAAGCCTCAGCATGGTCCTCAGCGGATAAAAATGTGCATATCATTGGTGCTTCTGCCTGACCGTACGTCTGAACCATCACTGAACCAAATACAGATATTGCTTCTTTAAGCTTTTCAATTGACATGGGAGCCGCAGCATACCAAAAATAACGCAAACTACTGTAGTCATAGCTACTAATCTTGCTGGAAGCAAGCAGCATATAAATTGCTGTCGGAGGAAGAAATAAACTTGTTATCCTATGCTTTTCTATGGCACCAAGTATTTTATCCGGCTCAAAGCTATCCATCACAAAAATTGACCCTCCCTGCAATATTGCTGCAAAGGATCCGACTCCTGCAGCATGCGTCATCGGTGCAGCAACAAGATAACATGAAGGTATATCTGTTATTGGCATTTGCTGTTGCTGAATATCAACAATAGCCTCCCAGGTGCTGCTGCCCCATTCTGCAAGTTTAGGGTCGCCAGTTGTTCCGCCAGTTGGAAATAATGAAATGATTTTATCTACAGACAAGTCTCTAGACTTCACAGAATTAAGATCTTGTTTATTTACATAAATTTCATCTAGAAGGATTTTTTTAGTCGATTTTTTGAGAGAAGAAAAATCAAAATTGGCTATTTTTTTTGGGCTAAGGCAAGCCACTTTTCCTGAATTGAAGCTATTAAGTAGCTTCGGGTATTTAGCAGAAATGGCCTCATCGACAAATAGAAATTTAGCATTCGACAAGCCAATTAGTTTCAAGTTTGAACTGGCCGTATTTTTGATATTAAGAGGTAGCCAGATCGCGCCCACCCGTGAGATGGCAAAAATACAACAATAAGCTGCAACAGAGTTAGGGGCGTAAGTCGCCACTACATCTTGCGGCTTAATTCCTCTCTCCACCAGAAATTCTGCTAAGTGAATCGAGGCATTGACCATTTCCTGAAAAGTAAAGAATATGTGCTTGTCTAAATCAAAAAATTTAGCACTTTGGTTTACAGGACCAGAGTGAGCTGAACTTTGATCTAAAAAATCAACAAGGCGCATAATATATTGCCTTACTATTTTAGCGTGGAGAGCGTCTCAAGTACTTTTTCTGGATTAACATCAGCAGGGATAGAAAGGTAAGCAAAATTACTGAGCTTTTGGGTGCCACCAGTTGTCCAAAGTGACTGACTTATATCCACTCCAAGTGAGTCAGCAGATGCTGCTGACTGCTCAGGAATAATAGTGAAGTCAATCTCAGATGGAGCACTAAATCCGTCATTTTCAAACGGCAGCTGCACGCCAACAGGCCAACGATAATGCTTTGCAACATTAATCACCGGCTGATACCAAGACAACTCTGTACTGCTAGCTGGTATTGAGGCTTGATCTTCCACTAAAAGTACACCAGACAAGTTTGTTTCGCTAAAGTAACGCAAGAAATCAGCCATATACATAGCGGCTGTATCTATCGCCATCTCATCAGGCTGAAGATCATTATTTGTCGCTGATTTATGAGCCCTAACTAACAAGGATTTAGGTGACGGAATAACTAAAACAATTGGAGCTGAATCGCCATAATTGTCATTAAGTGCAGTTAAAACCTCGGCAAGAAGTTCTCTAGGTGCATACGCTTCAAGCAATATTTTTGATGCAAAAGTAGCGCGAGATTTTTCTGCCATTGATGGGATGGCTTTCTCATCTTCTTCCATCCAATGGTGAAATAGGTCCCACACATCAACTACAACTACGTCAGCTTTTACCAAGGCGTGAGCCTGGGTGTAGTAAGCCAAATAAGCTGCCGGCGTAGCCCAAGGATTAGCGTCATGCCCAAGGAGTAACGTTTTAGCGTACTCGTTAAAATTTACCCAAAGCCGGGGAGAACCACTCTCCGACGATAGGTAATCTATTAAATCAACAGCCATTTTATTTCCTGTTATGTGGGGTGGCAACACCTGCCTTTTTTCTTACCTCAGCGAGCTCTTTCTCTAGTAGACCAATTTCCACATCTTTAGGATTGATCATATAGTTAGGCCCAGGATTGTTAGCATCTCGTAAATCATCATTGCTACCGCAATAAACTTGTTCGAGATTTCCATTCCAAGATCCGTAGAAAGGTATATCGTCTGGGGGGGTATCTTTCACGTACTTTTTAACAAATTCCGCGTAAGGAATACCTTGCTTCTTTCTCTGCTCGCGATATTCATCACGAAGTTTTTTAGTTGCGACCTCATCAACGGCTAAGGTTTCGTCATTAAAGACTACTTTGTACAGCTTTTTAGCCCAGTCTGCCGATATTAAAGCCTCTTCTATATCCATAATTACAAGCGCTGGGTCCCGCTCAAGAAGATCTCCATATCCACCGCCAGATCCCTGAGAAATCATATAAAGCTCACCACGCTTAGAAATATCAAAACCCTTTCCGAGATGCTGGGTGGAGTAAGCGGCATTTTCAAATGGCTGTTCATTCATAATTTCATGAATAGAATGTCTCATTTTTTCTGGCTCTTTAAGCATAACATCATACACATCGACATCCTGCACTCTACATAGAGGACCAGTCCCCGCAGCATAACCACCAAACAACCCTTGAATAGTTGGGGTTTTGGAGCCTAAACATGAGGTCATGAAGCCCCATTCGTCACTATCTTTTGTTGAAGCAATTTGCGTATAACCCATGCCGCCACGATATTTACCTGGCGCCTGAGTATTCATAGTCATCTTTTTAGAAACTAGTTGAAGAAAAGGAACTTCTTCTTCGTTCATTTCCTGCTCTCCAATATCAGCCATAGTTGCAAATATTGGTGAAAGAGCATGCTCCCCATCTCTATCCATGCGAGCACCGCCACCCATTCCATTCAAATCGGCACAGAGGTTACCCAGAGTTTCACCATGCTGGTTAACTCCGCCCCAGATGAAGGTGTTGATCATATTGTGCCAAGGGGCTAATACGCGTGTATATTTTTCTGGCGTACTGTAAAGCATTTTTGCTGATGCATGTTGCGCTACGGTAAAGCTGAAAAATATTGACATTAGGCTCTGTGAGTTTGGTGCAGAGTAACTACAGTCAACTATTGATCCTGGTGTAGTTTTAAACTCGATCGGAGACAGGCCAGCCTGGCCGCGAGGCAGGTCAGGCCAAATATGGTTCATGAACGCCTGCCCAACCATTCCTTTCATACCAGGAAGCTGAGTGTTAATAGCCCTATTAGTAAATTCTGGGCTACTGCCAGTGAAATCAAAGAGTAATCTATCGCCTTTCTTTGTAAGGGTTAAGTTCATTTTGATCAAGGCATTTTCGCGTAATGTACCATCCATAATCATATGAGTACGCACAGTCATATCAGGCCAGCCAGTCAGGCGACGGCGCACTTCACCTATCACACTTTCATTTGTATATCTCAAGCACGCTGTAAGCGCATCAGGGCCCTCGGACTCGAAGACTTCCTTGATTCTTTGTTCTAGGCGCATGCAAGCAAAAAGTTTAACCTTCATATCTTCATACTGCAATTTTGGCTCACGCACAGAGTTCTGCAAAAAGGTTA
>JBLHWD010000054.1:0-5821 GCA_047628995.1 Saprospiraceae bacterium
CCTACTCTCAAGAATTTCAACGGCAGGTAAAGTTTTCCCTTCTACATGCTCCAGGAAAGCTCCACCACCTGTCGAAATATATGAAATTTTATCAACAACACCGAATTTATCTACTGCCGCCAGAGTATCTCCTCCTCCAGCAACAGAAAAACCCTCACTATCAGCAATTGCTTCAGCAATTGCTCGAGTTCCTCCACTAAATTGATCAAACTCAAACACACCTATAGGGCCGTTCCATAAAATAGTTCCCGCGGTACTCAGTACATCAATTAATTTCTTTGCCGAGACTGGACCAATATCTAAAATCATGTCCTCACTTGAAACATCTTTCACAGATTTTAAGATAGCTGCAGTAGATTCTGAAAATGCACCGCCCACCAATACATCAACCGGAAGAATAATATCAGTTTTTTTCATTATCCTTTGTGCGTCAGCAATAAAATCATACTCACAAAGAGAATTTCCTATGGGCAACCCTTGCGCTGCCAAGAAAGTATTAGCAATACCGCCGCCTACAATAAGCCGATCAACCTTATCTGACATTTTCTCTAGCATAGCAAGCTTAGTGGATACCTTTGAGCCGCCTACAATTGCAACCATGGGTCGTGCTGGATTTTTTAAAATACCTTTTAACACTTCTAGTTCACGAACCAATAATGGGCCCGCACACGCAACTGGCGCATACTTTGCCACACCATGAGTTGAGGCCTGAGATCGATGTGCAGCACCAAATGCGTCCATAACAAAAATATCACAAAGAGAAGCGTAAGACCTTGCCAGAGCATCATTATTGGTATTTTCCCCTTGATTAAAGCGAACGTTTTCTAGCATTGATATCTCACAATCACCACAGTGAGTCTTTTCTTGCCAATTTGGTACAATTTTCACTTTCACTTTAAGCAATTTTTTTAAATGCTCGGCAACTGGCTTTATAGAGTACTGCTGATCAAATACACCTTCAGTCGGTCGGCCTAAGTGAGACATTAAAATTACTTTAGCGCCAGCCTCCAAGGCATAAACAATAGTTGGCAGAGCCGCTAGAATGCGGGCATCTGAAGATATAATTCCATCTTTAATTGGCACATTAAAATCCTCTCGAATAAGAACGCGCTTTCCTTGCAAGGACAAATCTGTCATTTTTGCTACACCCAAAATCACACTATCCTTTTTTCTGATCCGACCAATACTTAGCTAGCTCCAGCATGCGATTTGCATACCCCCACTCATTATCAAACCAAACTAACACCTTTACTAGCCGTTGCTGGCTAACACGCGTTTGACTAGCGTCAACAATACCACTGCGCATATCATGGTTGAAATCACATGATGCTAAAGGCTCTTCTGTATATCCAATAATTCCTGCTAATCCTCCAATAGATGCTTCTTCTAGGGCTCTATTAACAGCAGCAGCATCTACATCAGTTTTAAGCAATACAGACAAATCTATTACTGACACGTTAATTGTAGGAACACGCATTGCTTGCGCCTCAAAACGCCCAGATAACTCAGGCAACATTCTGTCAATGCCAATAGCTAAGGCAGTATCAACAGGAATAATGGAATGAATAGCCGCACGAGTTTTTCGTAAGTCAGTATGGTGATAGGCATCAATGACTGGCTGATCATTCATAGCAGAGTGGATAGTTGTAATTACCCCTCCTTCGACAAAAAAGGCCTCGTGAAGAGTTTTTATTACTGGAACAACACAGTTAGTCGAGCAAGATGCATTAGAAATAATTTCCTCATCACCATTTAGAGTTTTTTCATTAACCCCCATTACGATAGTGGCATCTACATTTGCTTCAGCAGGCTGAGAAAAAAGGACTTTTTTTGCTCCTGCTGATATATGCTGAGCTGCTGTTAAGCGGTCAGTAAAAGCACCGCTACATTCTAAAACAATGTCGATATTTAAGTTAGCCCAAGGCAATTGATTTATATGCTTAAACTGAAATATCGAAATACTATCCCCGTTCACAAGTAGAGTATTATCTTCAATTTCCACATCACCAGGGAAATGCCCATGGGTTGAATCATACCTGGTTAGGTGCGCTATAGTTTTGCAGTCAGCAAGCTCATTAATAGCAACCACCTGAATATGCTCTCGATGTTTGGACTCGTATAATGCACGCAACACAGCGCGGCCTATACGGCCATAGCCATTAATAGCAACGCGAATCAATCAGATACTCCTCAACGCTCATAATTAACCCTTAACATTAAACTAAAGTTGAACCAAGACAGCATCAACCACATTTTCCACCGTAAATCCAAAGTGCTTTAGCACTTTGTCACCTGGAGCTGATTCACCAAAGGTTGTCATGCCAACCACTTTTCCATCAAGCCCAACATATTTACACCAGTAGTCTGCATGGCCTGCCTCTACCGCTACTCTGACCCTAACGCTGGGCGGCAAGACAGCATCGCAATAACTTATTTCTTGTGAAGAAAAAATTTCTGCGCAAGGCATAGATACAACTCTTGTTTTTACTCCCTTTTCAGCCAATACACTTGCAGCATCAAGCGCTAAATCTACCTCTGATCCAGTTGCAATAATCAGAGCATCAGGGCTTCCTGACGCATCCCTTAAAATATAACCACCTTTATAAATGTTAGTTACTTGTTGTTTCGTGCGTATCTGCGCTGTTAAGCTTTGTCTGCTAAAAATTAGCGCGCTTGGGCCATCCTTTCTCTCGATTGCTCTTTTCCAGCATACTGCTGACTCTACAGCATCACAAGGACGCCAAGTTTCTAGATTAGGGGTTGACCTTAGTGACGTCAACTGCTCCACAGGCTGATGTGTTGGCCCGTCTTCCCCCAAGCCGACAGAATCGTGCGTATAAACAAATATGCTTTTTTGCTTCATTAGTGCCGCCATACGTACAGCATTTCTTGCATACTCCATAAATATTAGGAAGGTAGCACCATAAGCAATAAATCCGCCATGTAGTGTTATGCCGTTCATCATGCCGCTCATGCCAAATTCACGCACACCATAGAATAAATAATTTCCTGATGCATCCTCACCACTAATACCCTTAGAGCCAGACCAAAGAGTCAGGTTTGAGCCTGCCAAATCTGCAGAGCCACCCAATAATTCCGGCAATAAAGGTCCATAAGCATTTAGGCAATTCTGTGATGCCTTTCGAGATGCAATTTTTTCCATTTTCCTCTGGCATTCAGAAATATAGGTATTTGCTTTGTCGCTAAAATCTTTCGGCGCATCGCCACTCAGTCGGCGCTCAAGCTCTGAAGCAAGCATTGGGTAGGCACTGCGATAATTTTTTAATTTTTTATTCCATTCAGACTGAGCTAAAACACCTTTCTTAGCGGCATTCCATCGTGCATATATATCTGATGGAATTTCAAACGAGCTATATTTCCAGCCTAGTTGATTACGAGCCAACTCAATTTCTTCGACCCCCAAAGGGGCGCCATGACAGTCTTCCTTCCCTTGCTTATTGGGAGAACCAAAACCAATAATAGTTCTACAGCATATTAAGGTGGGTTTATTTTTTTGCAGCCGAGCTTCTTCAATGGCCGCCTTAATAGCATCAGCATCATGCCCATCAACAGCGGAAATTACCTGCCAACCATATGATTCGAACCGAGCTGGCGTATCATCTGTAAACCATCCATCAACCTCGCCGTCAATTGATATGCCATTATCATCATAAAAAGCTATTAGCTTACCTAGCTTTTGGGGTCCCGCAAAAGAAGACACTTCATGCGAAATTCCCTCCATTAAGCACCCGTCACCCAAAAAACAATATGTGTAATGATCTACAATTTCATGGCCTATTTTATTAAACTGAGCTGCGAGAACTTTCTCTGCCAGAGCCATTCCTACTGCATTGCTCAATCCTTGCCCCAGCGGACCTGTTGTTGTTTCCACACCGGGTGTATAACCGTATTCTGGATGACCAGGTGTTTTTGAATGTAACTGGCGGAAATTCTTTATATCTTCAATAGACAGGTCGTAGCCGCTTAAGTGCAATAATGAATATAGCAGCATAGAGCCATGTCCGTTAGATAGCACAAATCTGTCTCGATCAGCCCAAGTAGGGTCAGCCGGATTGTGTGTCAGGTAATCATTCCATAACACTTCAGCAATATCTGCCATTCCCATAGGAGCTCCGGGATGACCGCTATTAGCTTTTTGAACAGCGTCCATACTAAGTGAGCGAACAGCATTGGCAAGATCACGTCTAGAAAGCATGTAAAAACTCCTACTTAACAAAGCATTGCAAAATTTAAAAAAACGGCCTGCTATTCTCTCTTACTAATCTAATCTCGTAAACATGCTAATTGTAATTATTTATAACTATATCAATATTTTTTGATATAGTTTTAGACCTATGATAAAATGTGCTCAAATGAAAAATACCGCCCATCAAATAACCTCTAATGCGATCCCAGGCGCCACTCTTAAGGGTGACCTTCGATCTCAGACGAACACAGAAAAGAAATTCTGCGACTTAAGCGAGCCCGGTCTAAATACAGGAATTTTAGCAGTATTTTTTAAGGCTGTTGGTGATCCACTCCGTTTAGATATCCTCAGAATGTTGCACCATAACGCATATGGCGTGCTGGAGTTAAGTGAGATTTTTGAGGCAAAACAATCTGGAATGAGCCACCATTTGAAAGTGCTCCTAAATGCAGGGCTTGTTGTTACTCGCAGAGAAGGCAATACCATATTTTATAGACGATCACCGCTACCCCTAGAGCCAGCGATGCAAAAATTACATCGCACTTTATTTGCAGCCATTGATCTTATTGAGATTTCCCATGCTTTGACACAGCGCATTCAACTCATAAATCTTGAGCGCACTCAGGCATCACGTGAATTTTTTGAACAAAATTCTGGTCGGTTTCATGCACACCAAGACTTAATTGCTAGTTATACACAGTATGGTCAAATTATAAATGAGTTCTTAGACTCAATTTCTACAAAAAAAGGGTGTGTTCTTGAAGTGGGGCCAGGAGAAGGTGACTTTATTTTGGATCTTTCCAAACGGTTTGATCAAGTAATTGCTCTGGACACCTCAAAGAAAATGCTCAATCTTTCACGAAAAAAAGTGCAAGAAAAAAAATTGACTAACGTAGAGCTTGTCCATGGAGATACCAAATTAATTCTTGAAAGAAAGGTCCTAGCTGACTGCATTACACTTAACATGGTACTTCATCATACGCCAGATCCAGCTGCAATCTTTAATGCTTTGGCGAGACTGCTAGCCCGCAATGGGATCTTGATAGTCACCGAACTCTGTCGCCATGACCAAGATTGGGCTCGCGAATCATGCGGTGATTTATGGCTTGGTTTCGAGCCTAACGATTTAAGTAGCTGGGCCTTAGCAGCAGGCCTACATGAAGGGGAAAGCCTTTACTTGGCTCAACGAAACGGTTTTCAAATACAATTACGTCAGTTTTACAACTAACACTAGTGGTCACTACCACTGGAATAGGAAATACAGTCATGTCAAATTACAATCTTTTTACTTCGGAGTCTGTTTCCGAAGGGCATCCAGATAAAATGGCCGACCAAATCTCTGATGCGATCTTAGACGCCATCATTAAGGATGACCCCGAATCTAGAGTCGCTGCAGAAACAATGGTCAAAACAGGAATGGTTGTAATTGCTGGCGAGGTAAGAACAAATACCTATGTTGATCTGGAGAATATTGTTCGCAATGTCATTATAGACATTGGCTACACAAGCTCTGATGTAGGTTTCGATGGGGTCTCATGTGCTGTAATTAACGCTATCGGCAAGCAGTCTAATGACATTGCAGCAGGTGTAGATAAAGACGAAGGAAAAGAACTC
>JBLHWD010000055.1:0-5739 GCA_047628995.1 Saprospiraceae bacterium
AAGTTATCACGCAACTCATATCCTGCACCATTACTTATTATACTGTACAGCTCTCGCTTGTTTTTTCGTCCGCTTACGTCTGAAAAACGATTTCTTAACCCAGCTTTGACCGCTCCATGAAAGTCCCCTAAAGACATCTGTATATCATCTGTTGGATCATCGACACCCAAAGCATTTTGATCGTAAACCACTTCAAGATTAATATAAGTCAATATAAAAGCTTTATGTCCTTTGCTTATTATGTCGGCAAACAATAAAAATACGCACATCAGTCCAAATATTATTGCTGAAGCACCATATATTCGAAAACGTCTTTCGGCACGATGTCGTTTTTTTAAACCCCGCTGAATCTTTTGTTCTCGGGAAGCAGCAGTCAAGTTATTCATATTGCTCCCTATATTTATTCACGATGCGTAACGCAAGGAAATTAAGCACCAGTGTGACAACAAACAACATTAGCCCCAGAGCGAACGCCGCAAGAGTTTTAGGGCTATCAAACTCTTGATCTCCAACAAGCAGGGTCACAATTTGCACTGTAACGGTTGTTACCGTTTCTAGTGGATTAATAGTCATTTTTGCTGCTAGACCGGCGGCCATAACAACAATCATAGTTTCTCCAATAGCTCTAGAAACTGCTAGTAATACACCCCCAACTATCCCGGGTAACGCGGCAGGAAAAATAACCTTTTTAATGGTTTCTGACTTAGTAGCTCCAAGCCCTAAGGATCCATCACGCAAGCTTTGCGGCACCGCAGTAATCACATCGTCCGCAAGTGAAGAAACAAAGGGTATTATCATCACGCCCATCACAAGTCCTGCTGACAAAGCACTTTCTGATGAAACCTCTAGTCCTATACTTTCTCCTGTCTGCCGAAGAAACGGCGTAACAGTTAACGCAGCAAAAAACCCATACACCACTGTCGGGATTCCTGCCAAAATTTCAAGGACCGGCTTGGCAAAATTGCGTACCACAGGCCTGGCATACTCAGCCAAATATATTGCTGACATTAGTCCAGCTGGTACCGCTATTAGCATTGCTATAAAGGAAATTAATAGTGTTCCTACAAAAAGTGGTATGGCTCCAAAACTACCCGAGGACCCTATCTGATCGGGGCGAATGGCCATTTGTGGACTCCACTCTGTACCTAGCAAAAAGTCTGCAGCTGGCACTAGCTGAAAAAACCTTATCGCCTCAAACACTACTGATAAAACAATTCCAAGGGTGGCAAAAATTGCTACACAAGCCGCAGCTAGCAGTGTGTTCTTAAAGACCTTCTCTACTATTTGGCGTGCCCGAAGTTCTGGGGAGATCTTTATCCAAGCAAACGCCATGCAAAGAACAGAGACTGACAATACGACTATCGTAAGCAGGTTTTGAGCTATTTTGTGTACATCATTTAGTACTTTTGAGGCCGCTACTAAATGTGGATTTGAAGCTTCATGGCTTAATGCGCCACTAGATATGTTTTCTATGCTATTTATTAGCAGATTATGCTCGCTGCCCGTCATAGGCCTCATGCTTTCTGGCAAACTGTTGAGCACTAAAGTGCTAATTATATGGTCATCAAATAATGACCATATAATTAGCAATCCAAACGCAGGAAGTGCGCACCAAATTGCGGCACGCACACCATAAAAAAAGGGAAGCGATTCAAGATGCCGTATTCCGCCGAGAGGTTTTGCCAAACTAATAGCTCTAACTCGAGACGCGTAATAGGCAAATAAGCTGAGTCCAACCAGAATTAAAATTAAAGAGGTGAAGCCCATCGTTATTCCAATTGTTATTTACGGGACAGCTTCTTTTTTTGCTGCGCTAAATCCCCTTCATTATACTGAAAAATCTGTTGATAAACATCAATGGCCTAACTATTCTGTGGCCCTGAGAGCAGACGATCTCCAGACAGCCAAATATCACCAAGTAGAAAAAATTTTACTCTGGTGCGGTCATGGGAATTCTATTTTTTATATTACCGGCATACATTTCTCGTAGTTCTTTTGGCATAGAAATCATACCCTTATCAGCTAAATATCCTTCTGGTCCCCAGGCTTTCTCGCTACTGAATTCTGCAGAATATTCGGCAATGCCTGGTATAACTCCTATATGAGCCTTTTTGATGTAAAAATAGAGCGGGCGTGAAATTGGGTAACTTTTATCAGCAATATTTTCAAACGTAGGCTCCCTCGATTCGACTATCGAGCCATGAACTTTATCGCTATTTTGGTCCAAGAATGAAAATCCGAAGATACCAAGAGCATCAGGATTGGCCTCTAGTTTTTGAATAATTAGATTGTCGTTCTCGCCAGCTTCAATATAAACCCCATCTTCACGCATCGCATGAGCAACCGCCTTAAAGACTTTTTTACCTTTTTTGTTATAGGCGTTCGAGGGAATTCCTAGCACATCCATTATTTCCATTATGGAGTCGGGATTTTTCGCTTCTCTTAAAGCCTTTAGGGCTTTAAACTTCTTTGCGCCGCCTTCCATAGCTAATTCAGAAAATGCATCACGAGTTCCGGAGGTAGGTGGTGGTCCAATTACTTGAATTTCAATATTTGGCAGCGCAGCATTAACATCCCTCCAAGTTTTGTTTGGATTTTCAATCAACTTGCCCTCAGGGCCAGGAACTTGAGCAGCTAGCGCCAAATACAAGTCTTTGCGCGTTAGGCTCATTTGTTTAGATTCTTTTGAATTGGCCACAACGATTCCATCATACCCAATAAGAACCTCTATAATATCAGTAACACCGTTACCCTGACATTTTTTAAATTCAGACTCTTTTATGCGACGTGAAGAGTTTGTCATATCTGGGTATTGTGTACCAATACCTGAACAAAATAGCTTCATCCCACCACCTGATCCGGTTGATTCAATTTTTGGTGTTGGACGTCCAGTATTTTTACCAAACCGTTCTGCAACTACTGTGGCAAAAGGGTAGACAGTTGAAGAGCCAACAACACTAACATAGTCTCGTGAGCCCGCTGTTGCTGGGGTGCTTGATATGAACAGGGCAAGTGTAGCGATAGAAAATGCTGTTGTTAGAAAATGTTTCATTTTTTATCCTTAATTTAAGTAGGTTTAATCTCTTTATACTATCCATTTTAAATGACAGTAATATGACAAAACTAAAATAGGCATAGATAATGCTGGAAAAATTACTCTTCAAAATTTAGCGAATAGCATATGACTACCTTATTTTGTACACGTATAATTAATTAAATGCTTACCAAAAAAAACGTCTATGAGCCATAAATTCACTTACCGTTTTGAGTCGCTGTCCCTCGGCATTGATCATTTTACTGAACGGACTGGTTGTGCTGTTGCCTGGTTAACCCTTGCGATGGTGACGTTAACTTGCGTTATAGTTTCAATGAGATATTTTTTTGGGACCGGCTCGATCGCCCTGCAAGAGTCTGTAACTTATATGCATGCATTGGTGTTTTTAATGGGGGCTGCCTTTACTCTCAAGCGCAAAGGTCATGTCAGTGTCGATATCTTTTATCAAAGATTTACTCCTCGCTTACAGGCTTTAATTGAAATACTGGGTACATTATTTTTTCTTTTTCCCGTATGTTTTGTAATCCTAACGTTTAGTTGGGACTACGTTCTTAGCAGCTGGGTTACTGCTGAGTCGTCAAGCGAAGCAAGTGGCTTGCCTTGGCTGTATTTGCTAAAAACTTTGCTACTATTAATGCCTATTACTATGATGTTGCAAGGCATCTCAGAGGTTATAAAAAATACTTTGTTCCTAGCGGATAGCAGACCTCTAAACCCTCAAGGAAATCTTTAATGGTGGAATACATTCCTATCATTATGTTTCTTGTAGTCTGCATAACTTTAATGGCAGGCTATCCTGTAGCTTTTTCGCTGGCTGGAACGGCTCTACTGTTTGCGCTGTTCGGCAATTTTTATGGCAACTTTGACATGGCCTTCTTACACGCCCTCCCAAATCGGCTGTATGGAATTGTTAATAACGGGACCTTAGTTGCCGTGCCCTTGTTTATATTTATGGGTGTCATGCTGGAAAAATCTCACCTGGCAGAAAACCTGCTTAGCAGCATGTCGTTATTATTTGGAGAGCTTAAAGGCGGGCTAGGAATATCTGTTGTTCTTGTAGGCATGTTGCTGGCTGCAAGCACTGGCATTGTTGGAGCGACAGTCGTTACTATGGGTCTAATGTCGCTTCCAATAATGCTTAAGCAGGGCTACTCCCCTTCTTTGGCAGCGGGGTCTATTTGTGCAACTGGCACACTCGGTCAGATTATTCCGCCTTCTATTGCCTTGGTTCTGCTGGGAGACATTCTTTCAAATGCTTACCAACAATCTCAGCTATCTCTAGGGGCATTCGCTCCCAAAACGGTTTCTGTTGGTGATCTTTTTTTGGGAGCAATTATTCCTGGCATTATGCTTGTGGCAATGTATATAGCCTATATATTAATCGTTACACAACTTAAGCCTGATCTTGCGCCGAAATTTGTACCGGAAAACAAGCATCGGCCTACACTTTTTCAGCTCTTACAGGCCTTGCTTCCGCCTATAGCACTAATCACTGCTGTATTGGGCTCTATAATGCTGGGTATGGCCACACCGACCGAAGCTGCTGGTGTCGGTGCCCTTGGTGCAACATTACTAGCTTTAGGCTCGAAAAGACTTTCTTTTTTTCGACTCAAAGAAGTGGTTCAAAGTACCACTGAGACCACCTCTATGATTTTTTTAATCTTAATTGGTGCCGCAGTTTTCTCTTTGGTCTTTCGTGGCTTTGGAGGTGATGAGCTAGTTGAGGGCCTGCTAAAAAACATCCCTGGTGGTCTGTTTGGTGCAACTTTTACGGTAATGATAGTAATATTTTTTCTCGGGTTTATTCTTGATTTTATAGAAATAACTTATGTAGTAGTTCCGATAATCGGTCCGGCGCTTTTAGCTATGGGGCTCGATCCAATATGGCTGGGCATCATGATTGCCGTTAATCTGCAAACATCGTTTTTAACCCCTCCTTTTGGTTTTGCTTTATTTTATCTTCGAGGTGTTGCACCAAAAACCATAGAGACAAAAGACATCTATAAAGGGGTTGTGCCTTTTATAGGGATACAGGTTGCATTAATGATCATGCTGTCAATTTGGCCGTCCATCGCAACATGGCTGCCGTCTTTGTAATATTAGATTTTAAGTCCAACCCGAGGTTATTAGATCGGCTTGTATGTCTCTAAATACTTCATCAGCTCCTGATATCCACCCACATAAATCTTACCATCAAAAATTTGTGGAACAGTCGTTACAGGTTGTCCGACTGTCTTCGCTAAGTCAGCAGAGCTTATACCCTCTTCATGAATATCTATATAATTAAATTCTATGTGCTTAGACTCCAGTACAGATTTTGCTTGACGACAAAAGCCGCACGCTTGATGTCCAAATATTGTAAATTTACTCACAGCACAAACCCTCTTTTTTTCTCGATAAACGTGTACAAATCTATTATAAAGTTAAATCATTAACAGATAAATACTCTTTTTTTCTATGAGCAAGAGCTTACTTTAACGACGTTATTGATATTTGCGCAATTAACCACTTACTATTCATGATTTGCAGCCTTATAATTATCTGCTTTGTATTCTAAAGGATAGCCCAGGTGTCTCCAACTGAACAAGATGTTTCTACTTTTCAAGCGCTGATCTTAACCTTGCAGCAATTTTGGTCTAATCACGGGTGCGTTATATTGCAACCGCTAGATATGGAAGTTGGGG
>JBLHWD010000056.1:0-5550 GCA_047628995.1 Saprospiraceae bacterium
ATTCAGAACTGAAGCGCACTCTACGACCAATAACCTTTAGTCTCACATTTTTTTCTTTCAGATTTTTTAATTCATTTTTAAGATATGACGATAGCAGTGACATCAAAGCTTTAACTTCTACTTTTGATCGATTCCAATTTTCACTACTAAATGCAAAAAGTGTAAGCATGCTTATGTCGTGCTTTTCAATAGAATCTAGAATATCACGAACTCTTTCAGAGCCTATTTTGTGCCCATCGATACCACGCAAACCTTTTGCCTTAGCCCACCGATTATTACCGTCCATTATGATAGCTACATGGCTTAAGGGGGCAGGAGTTGAATTAGTTTCTGTGCTCATACAAAGCCTCTACGCTAAATCTCCATTAAATCAATTTCTTTAGCGGCTAAGATGTCATCAATCTGCTTGATGTGTTTGTCTGTGATTTTTTGGACATCGTCCTGGGCTCTTCTTTCATCGTCCTCACTAATCTCTTTGTTTTTAAACATATTTTTTATGTCTGATAAAACGTCACGTCGTATATTTCGAACAGAGATCCGTCCACCCTCAGCTTCTGCGCGAGCTTTTTTTATAAAATTCTTTCTAGTCTCTTCTGTTAATTGAGGCATAGGAATACGAATAAGCTCACCGGTAGTCGATGGATTTAGCCCCAGATCTGACCTATGAACTGCTTTTTCTACTTCTGGGACCAAATCTTTTTCCCATACAGAAATAGATAAGGTTCGTGCGTCCAAAACATTAACATTTCCAATTTGAGCCAATGGCGTTTGAACCCCGTAATATGATACTGTCAATCCATCCAGCAAGCTCGGGTGAGCCCTTCCTGTGCGAATCTTGTTAAAAGCATGAGACAATGCGCCTACGCTTTTAACCATACGTTTTTCTGCATCTTGCTTTGAATCGTCAATCATTTTTGCTGTTCCTCAATCAAAGTTCCTTCATTTCCGCCTACAACAATGTTCAATAGCGCCCCAGATTTAGACATACGAAAGACCCTTAAAGGCATACGATGTTCTTGACACAAGCAAATCGCTGTTAAATCCATGACCCCTAATTTTTTTGATAAGGCCTCATCATAGGTGAGATGTGAATACATTGTAGCACTTGGATCGGTCTGCGGATCCGAAGAGTACACGCCATCAACTTTAGTGGCCTTAAGGACAATCTCGGCATCAATTTCAATGCCACGCAAACATGCAGCAGAATCCGTAGTAAAAAATGGGTTACCTGTGCCAGCAGAAAAAATTACTACATCGCCACTATCAAGATAACGCGTTGCTTTACGACGATCATATTGCTCCATAACGCCACTCATGGATATTGCGGACACCACATGCGCAGAAATATTATTACGGTCCAGGGCGTCTCTCATGGCTAGTCCGTTCATCATGGTAGCTAGCATACCCATATGATCCCCAGTAACTCGCTCCATTCCAGCAGCACTAAGCGCTGCTCCTCGAAACAAGTTCCCGCCACCAATAACTAGGCCTATCTGGACACCAATACCAACCAACTGCCCTATTTCTAGAGCCATTCGATCGAGTACTCTTGGGTCAATACCAAACCCTTCCTCTCCCATTAGTTCTTCACCGCTTAGTTTAAGCAGTATTCTCTTGTACTTCTTATCCCCAACAGATGGCATTTTGTACTCCGAGGCTAATTTATTTTCTTGGTAACATTTTTTGCTTACATTATCCTGTAATTGTTAATTCCTTTACAGTTACAAAAAAGGGAGGCTAAGCCTCCCTTTTTTACATCATTTTGCTGCACTAACCTGCGCAGCGACTTCTGCAGCAAAATCTACTTCGGCTTTTTCGATCCCCTCTCCTACCTCGAACCGAGAAAAAGAAAGTACCTTGGCGCCAAAACCCTCGACTAACTTATTTATTGTAATTTCAGGATTTTTGACAAAAGGCTGACTAACGAGACTGGACTCAGATAAAAACTTATTGATGCGACCCTTGATCATCTTTTCGATTATCTCTTCTGATTTTCCACTCTCTTTGGCCTGTGCGATAAAAATTTCCTTCTCTTTACTTACTAAAGAATCAGGCATATCTTCCGGGTTAACTACTTGAGGATTAGCTGCAGCAACATGCATGGCAACATCTTTGGCGACATCTGCATCTGCACCCGTGAGGGCGACTAAAACAGCTATGCGGCTGTTACTATGGATGTAAGCCCCAACAACTGGCGCCTCAATCAACTCTACTCGGCGAATATTTATATTTTCTCCAACTTTTTGGACCAAACCCTGTCGAGAGCTCTCCATGCTTGAAACAAATTCATCAAAATCAAGCTGCTTATTATTAAAAGCTTTATCAAGTGCATCTTCCACAAACTTTAAAAAATTTTCGTCTCGTGCTGCAAAGTCTGTTTCAGAATTAACTTCAATCATAACACCATAAGTTCTGTCTTGAGACAACTTAACCGCAACAACCCCTTCGGCTGCAATACGACCCGCTTTTTTTGCCGCCTTAATGCCACTAGACTTACGAAGGTCATCAATTGCTTTATCAATATCTCCTTCAGACTCTGCCAAAGCTCTTTTACATTCCATCATCCCAAGACCAGTTCGGTCTCGGAGATCTTTGATCATAGATGCAGAAAATGCTGCCATTACCCTACTCCCTGCTTTAATAATTTAAATTTAAAAAAAGGGGGCCATGCCCCCTTTAGTTGAGGCATGGCCTCGTTATTATCTATTTACAATACCAAGTGCTTACTCAGAAGCTTTTACTTCTGGCTCAACAGTCTCTTTTTGGGCTTCGGTAGTCTCTTTTTCGACTTCAACAAACTCATCTTTAACAACGGCAGCATTTGCATCGGCCTTGCCTTCTAAAATTGCATCAGCAACAGCAGAACAAAACAACTTAACCGCTCGAACTGCATCATCATTACCAGGGATCACATAATCAATCCCATCAGGATTGCTGTTTGTATCAACAATACCGATCACCGGAATTCCAAGTTTATTAGCCTCTTGAATAGCAATGCGCTCATAATCAACATCTACGACAAACAAAATATCTGGGAGACCACCCATATCTTTAATGCCGCCGATAGAGTTATTAAGCTTTGCCATTAATCGGGTTCTCATTAAGGCTTCTTTTTTTGTAAGCCTATCAAAAGTTCCGTCTTGGCTTTGTGCTTCTAGGTCACGAAAACGTTTTATAGAGGCCCGAATCGTTTTATAATTAGTGAGCATACCCCCTAACCATCGATGACTAACAAACGGCATGCCTGCTCGAGCAGCTTCTTCAGCGACTACTTTTTGCGCGGCACGTTTCGTGCCGACAAACAAAACCTTATTGTTGTTACCGCCTATCTTGCGAACAATTTCCAGTACCTCATTAAATGCTGGAACGGTGTGATCCAAATTTAAAATATGAATCTTGTTGCGAGCACCAAAAATGAACTTATCCATCTTTGGGTTCCAATAGCGAGTCTGATGTCCAAAATGAACACCAGCCTGCAACATCTCCTTCATGCTTACAGCTGTCATAATTTTTCCTTAAATTAGGGTTAAGCTTCCATATACCCCACTGGTCAACCTGTTAACAGCGCAGGCACCCTGACAAGTGTGTCGATATATGTGTATCGTTAGTTTCAGACAAGAGCTAAAACGGTCCGCTTTATACCATAATTAAGACAATTTGTGAATGAAAAGTAAGGTCAAATAAATAAATATTACTGTTACACGCTAATATATCTGTACTGGCGGTCTTTAGGTGCAACAAAACAAAGCTTTAAACCTATAATTATTCAGATTGAAGCGACCAGAGATTTAATTGAAAACTACAATCCTATATAATAATGAAGACTAATTTTCATTTTGCGGAAAAAACTATGCCCGTCCATATAAAAAATTCTGAAGAACTAAAAAAAATGCGAATTGCTGGAAGGCTTGCCGCAGAAGTCCTGGAGATGATAGAGCCGCATGTTATAGCTGGGGTATCGACTGAAGAGCTCAATGTTATTTGCCACAATCATATTGTTGATATTCAAAAAGCAATCCCGGCGCCATTGAATTATAAGGGCTTTCCTAAGTCTATTTGCTCGTCAATAAATCAAGTTGTCTGCCACGGAATACCAAATGAAAACAAGTGTTTAAAAAATGGAGACATTGTTAACCTCGACATTACTGTAATTAAAGATGGGTACTTTGGCGATACCAGTAAGATGTTTTATGTGGGCACAACTGCAAGTCACGCTAAACGACTGGTCGATGTTTGCCAGGAAAGTCTCTATAAGGCTATAGAGATGGTAAAACCAGGGGTTCGTCTTGGCGATATTGGCCACATCATTCAACAGCATGCCGAAAGCAACTACTACAGTGTAGTGAGAGACTACTGTGGTCACGGTATAGGCACGGAGTTTCACCAAGACCCCCAAGTGCTTCACTTTGGGCGCGCCAATACCGGCTATGAGCTAAAAGAAGGCATGACATTTACAATCGAGCCTATGATTAATGCTGGCAGACATCATACTAAAGTCAAAAAAGACGGCTGGACTGTAGAGACAGTAGATGGGAGGCTATCGGCCCAATGGGAGCATACTCTTGCCGTAACAGCTAATGGAGTAGAGGTGTTAACAGCTCGCAGCGAAGAAGCATTCTGATGACCACAAAAGATAGTGTCCCCCAAAAAAATCCAACAGTCTTTGACGAGAAGCAGTTTGCTAGCGAACTATCAAAAAAAAACCATATTGAAGTATTTAAAAATGCAATAAACGCAACCAATAAAAACTTTGACCTAAGATTTCATCAGGGCGAACAAACATCAATCTTGCTCGCCGAAAGAGCTTCTTTTATTGATTTAATCCTCCGTTATGCATGGAATAAATTCTATTGGGATAAAAAGATATCTCTGTTAGCGGTAGGCGGCTATGGGCGTGGCGAGCTTCACCCTCAGTCGGATATTGACTTAATGCTCTTAATTCGCTCTAGAGAGCTAAATCGTTACAGGGAAAACATTGAAAATTTTCTAGCATTTTTATGGGATATTCAATTACAGATAGGCCATAGCGTTCGATCAGTGTCGCAATGCGTTAAAGCTGCAAAAAATGACCTCACTGTAGCAACAAATCTGATGGAAACTAGAACAATATGCGGTGAAGATGAAATCAGACGGATTTTACTAAAAAAGACAAGCGTCACAAGAACATGGCCCCTAAAAATTTGGTCATCAAGTAGTTTTTTTCAAGCCAAGCTGATGGAGCAAAAAAAACGCCACGAAAAACATGGCAACACTGAATATAATCTCGAACCAAACATCAAGGAAGCACCCGGAGGGCTCAGGGACATCCAAATGATCAGCTGGGTAGCTAGGCGCCATTTTGATGTTGACTCTTTGGAGGAGTTAATTGGTGATGATTTTATCACCTCAGAAGAGTACCTTCGACTCAAACGTGACGAAGCTTTCCTCTGGAAGGTTCGTTATTGTTTGCACCTAATAGCCAAGAGACCAGAAGAGCGACTACTTTTTGACTATCAGCGAAAAATTGCAGAAATATTTGGCTATAAGGATGGCGAAAAACGATTAGGTGTA
>JBLHWD010000057.1:0-5488 GCA_047628995.1 Saprospiraceae bacterium
GGTTTCGTATTAAGCACTCTGAGCTTGGTGATTCATTAAACTTAGCTCAGGGTCTCTACTACTCAATGGGATCTGAGGTTTCTAAAATTGAGCAGGCAATTCAATATGCAAATGACCGCGCAAGTGAGCTAGAAAAAGATCTAAGGGAAACTGAACAGAATTTTATTGAAACAGAAGAACATCTGTCTTTAGATCGTCAGAAAAAAGAGGCTCTTGAGTTTGAGTTGCAGGAGATACAGCCGGTTTTAGATAAAATTCGTGCAAAGCAAGGCTCATCTCAATCTTTGCTTCTTCAGGCTGAGAGAGACATGAAAGTCTGGCAGTCTTCTTGGGATGAATTTACCCAAAGTTCTTCTGGTCCAGCTCGGCAAGCTGAGGTGCAGCAATCCACAATTAACCACCTAGAGCAGCTGGTTGTTAGCTTGGCTAAAAAAATTGATAAAGCTGTAAATGAATGCGAGACCTTGTGTGATGCTCCCTTAAAGAAAGATCTAGAGATTTTAACAGAGAGTCTAGAAAAAATAGAAATGGAGTCCATTCAAAAAAAATCTAACCTAGAAAAAATAACGGTTAAGATTGACGAGGTTAGAAGTGAAATTTATCAACTAGACGCTCAATTAAATAAATCTCGAACCTATATGCAAACTATGTTGGGTAAAAAGTCGTCACTAGAGGCATTTGATCAAGCGTTATTTGGGGATAATGAAAGTCAGGCTTGGCTAGTAAAAAATAAACTTGAAAAAAATCAGCGCTTAGCTGAAAAAGTTGAAGTTGAGGCTGGCTGGGAAAATTCTATTGAAATGGCTCTAGGCGACTACCTTCAAGCAGTGTGTGTAGAAAGTATTGATAGCTTAAGCAGTAACTTGGGCTCTCTGATTCAGGGCGAATTAGTTTTGATAGAAAGCTCTTCTTGCACTCAAGACCCTAACCATGAGCAAGGCTTCCCTGAGTCACTTTTTCATAAAGTTAAGGGAAAAAATCTGAATAACTACCTTCAAACTTTACTCCAAAATATATATGCAGTGGAAAACCTTAGTGCTGCATTGCTGCTTAGAGATAAGCTAAAAGTAGGCCAGTCTTTGATGACTAAAGATGGATTATGGTTGGGGTCAGATTGGCTGCGAATTGCTAATAATAAAGATGCAGATAAGGGTGTGATAAAAAGAAAAATTGAACTTGAGTCTTTGGAGGAAAGCCTAGTAGATTGCCGTAAAAGCACCAATCAAATCGAAAAACAAAAGAATGCAAGCGAAAAACACCTTCGAGAGCTAGAGATACAGAGAGAGTCTGATAGACATAACCTAACCTTGCAGCAAAATGAATATACAGAGTTTCGCTCTAAAATTAATTCTAGTGAGATGCAGGTGATTCACCTAAAGACCCGTAGGGAAAGGGTGGATGCCGAAATATTAGAAGATAATAAGCAGCAGGATATTGAAAATAAAAATTTAATAAGTGCTCGTGAAAAACTGAATATAGCCCTAGGTGTAATAGAGCAAAATTCTCACCAAAAACAAGAGCTGATAATACAACGTGACACAAAAAGAGTTGTGTTAGATGACGCTAGACAAGTGTCTCGGGAGAACCAAGATGATGCCCATGAGATGGCAATGAGAGAGAGGTCGGCAAGTACAAAATTACAATCTATTGATGAAGGTATTGGGCGGCTAGTAAAGCAGACAATTCGCTTGAGTGCGAGAAAAGAGCAATTGTATGAATCTTTTAGTCAAGAAGAAGATCCAGTTGTCGAACTCAAAGCACAACTGGCTATACAATTAGATTTAAGGCTTGACTCAGAAAAAGAGCTTTCTAATTCTAGGGGTGAGCTGGATTCACTCGAAGACATAATGCGAGAGACCGAACAACAAAGAAATTCATTCGAGGCTGAAATTCAAAAGGAGCGTTCTTTATTAGAACAACAGCGTTTGTTGGCTCAAGATCTAGAAACTCGCAGTCAGACCGTGAGGGAGCAGATCAATGAATACGGGCTTAGTCTTGAAAAGTTGCTGATGTTGCTGCCAAATGAGCTGACGCTTGAAGACTTAGGGCATGTCCTTGAGAAAATTTCCAGCCGTATTCAGAGACTGGGGCCAATTAATTTGGCTGCAATTGATGAGTATGGGGTGGAGTCCGAGCGAAAACAGTATCTAGACAAGCAGAATGACGAGTTAGAAGAAGCATTAACAACACTTGAGGGTGCTATTCGTAAAATAGATAAAGAAACTCGAGCTAGATTTAAAGAGACATTTGATTTAGTTAATATCTCTTTCCAAGAATCATTCCCTAAGCTTTTTGGTGGCGGTCAATCTTACCTGGAGCTTACAAGCGATGATTTATTAGAGGCTGGCGTTGCTATCATGGCAAGACCTCCAGGTAAAAAAAATACGACAGTGCACTTACTTTCAGGTGGCGAAAAAGCAATGACAGCAATTGCTTTGGTGTTCTCTATTTTTCATCTCAATCCAGCACCATTTTGTATGTTGGATGAGGTTGATGCTCCATTGGACGACTCTAATGTTTATCGTTATGCAAAAATGGTAGAAGAAATGTCATCTACAGTCCAGATTGTTTATATATCGCATAATAAAAATGCTATGGAAATGGCAAATCAGCTGATTGGAGTGACTATGCATGAGGCTGGTGTTTCTCGACTTGTGAGCGTTGATGTTAATCAGGCCGTAGAGCTTGCCAAAGCTTAGCTATATTAATGAATTTCAGCCCTTTATTGCTGACGTTATTAAAAATACAATTTTACTTTTAGTGCACTTATATTAAAGTAACTAAAATTAAGAATATATTTTATTTAGAATGTATAAAATAAAAGGTTTTTCATGATTGAATTTGGCCCTCGAGAAATGACGATAGCTTTAGGATCCTTGGTCGCCTTAGCTACCATGCTGCATATTGTGCGCGATATTCGTAATGCTCGTTATCAGAATATACAGATGCCTTCAAAAAAATCTCATACTTCAAGTCAAGATAATGTTGAGCAGGATGATGGTATAAATTCCAACTTTCCTAATGGTAGGTCACGTGTTGTCGGCTATCGGAATGATGACAGTCTAGTTAAAGTTGATCATATGGGAAGAGAAGTCGGTAAAGTTAATGATTTAGGTTTTGCGTCAAGTGCAGGCGCATCTGAGTATTCAAGCCCGGATTTTTATGGCTCCAGCAAAACGAGTAGTACTTATGAGCCAGATGTTAATGTGGATAAAAAAGCTACACCCCCTAGAATTATTATATTGCACCTCATGGCAAAAGAAGGTTCTTTATTCCAAGGTGAAGATCTTTTAGATGTTTTTTTGTCTCACGGTTTGCGTTATGGAGTTAAGAAAATTTTTCATTTTCATGAAGAGGAGAGCGGATCAGGATCTATTGTTTTCAGCCTTGCAAATGCAGTTAAACCTGGAACTTTCGACTTAGATGAAATGTCTCGTATGGCAACCTCTGGGATTAGTCTTTTTTTCGCAATGGAAGATCTTAAAAATCCTATGGCAGGCTTAGATGTTTTGCTTAACTCTGCAAAGAATATTGCTATAGATCTGAATGGCGAACTGAAGGATGAAAGCCGCAGTGTATTTACAGGCCAGACTGAAGAACATTACCGTCAGAGAATAGTGGATTATAGCCGAACCCAAATTTCTGGAGCCTAAAATCATGAGCTCCAACGATCTTCGCTTAATGCGTGCGCAAGAGTTAAGGGACCTTTTGAGTAGCCCGGTCACATCGGATGATGAACGTGATTTTCTTAAAGAAATTGATGAGATAAAAAAAATCCAAATTCATTGGTCTGGAGAGTTAAGAGGGAATTTGAATCTTTCTATTATCGCGTATTATGTTAAAGATGCGCCATTCATGTCAGATGCTCAATATGATGAAGATTATAGATCCCTTCAGCGGATAGAAGAAACCTTCCCTGACCTAAAAACAGCCGACTCCCCAACCCAACGCATAGGCGCCCCGCCGCTAAATAAATTCAAGACAGTCCAGCATGTCCTACCTATGCTTTCTTTGGATAATGCCTTTAGTGACAAAGAGCTACTAGATTTCCATAGCCGTGTTCTTGAGAGGCTAAAATGTCAGGCAACACTGTCTTATGTGTGCGAGCCTAAACTGGATGGTGTTGCAGTGAGCTTGTTATATGAGAATGGTTCTTTAGTGCGTGGAGGTACGCGCGGGGATGGCGGCACTGGTGAAGACATAACACTCAATGTTAAAACTATTCATTCTGTACCTTTCAATCTCATTACAAAGACACCCCCAGATTTGCTAGAAGTAAGAGGTGAAGTGTATTTGCCAAAAGCTGGCTTTGAGAGACTTAATAACGAAGCGAAAATAAACGGTGAAAAGACTTTTGTTAACCCGCGTAACGCAGCAGCCGGGAGTTTGCGTCAATTGGATTCAAGGGTAACTGCTTCCAGGCCTCTGGAGATGTCAATCTATAGCCTTGGTAGAATAGAGGGGTATGATCAGCCAAAAACGCATATCGAAACTTTGGAGTTGCTTAAAAGCTGGGGGTTCTTGGTTAACTCTTATACTGCGGTCGTCGATGGAATTACTCCTTGTATCGATTATTATCAGAAAATTCTTGATGCTAGAAATAGCCTTCCTTATGAAATTGATGGAATTGTATACAAAGTTAATGAACTTGGTCTTCAGAAAAGGCTAGGGTCTGTTGCTAAAGCCCCTCGCTGGGCAATCGCCAGAAAATTTCCTGCTCAGGAAGAATTTACATACTTGGAGGCTGTTGAGTTTCAGGTAGGACGAACAGGGACCATTACACCTGTAGCTAGGCTCAAACCGGTATTTGTTGGCGGAGTTACTGTAAGTAGTGCGAACCTCCATAATCAGGATGAGATAAAAAGGCTAAATATAAAAATCGGCGATTTAGTTGTAGTGCGTCGCGCGGGTGACGTGATCCCTCAGATTGTTAAAGTAATTATTGAAAAACGTCCAGATTCAGCTCGAAAGATTGTTTTTCCAACATACTGCCCTGATTGCGAATCTCTTATCGTGCAGGGTATCGGCGAGACTGTTGTGCGTTGTTCTGGCGGCCTTGTTTGCTCCGCGCAAAGAAAGCAGGCAATTAAACATTTTGCATCACGAAAAGCTATGGATATTGATGGCTTAGGAGATAAGCTGGTTGACCAGCTAGTAGACC
Source organism: Saprospiraceae bacterium (assembly GCA_047628995.1). Taxonomy (GTDB): domain Bacteria; phylum Pseudomonadota; class Gammaproteobacteria; order Pseudomonadales; family Porticoccaceae; genus Porticoccus. The sequence goes on from JBLHWD010000057.1 coordinate 5,162, forward strand.
AAAAACTAGTGTCTTTTATAGATGACCTTTACCGCTTAGATGTTATTCAATTGCGTAGCTTGGAAAGAATGGGGCAGAAATCTGCCGAAAATTTACTAACCGCGCTAAAGGCCTCTAAAGCGACTACTTTACCTCGTTTTTTGTATGCACTAGGGATCAGAGAAGTTGGTGATGCGACCTCTCTGTCATTGGCGCAACACTTTAAAACACTTGAGATGATACAAAAATCAAGCCTAGAGGATTTGCTGGAAGTCCCAGATGTGGGCCCAGTTGTTGCAAGCTTTATATATAACTTTTTCGCACAGACCGATAACATGAAAATCATAA
>JBLHWD010000058.1:0-5435 GCA_047628995.1 Saprospiraceae bacterium
CAATAAAAATACAAAGAAAACAGAGGCAGGAAAGAAAGGCCCCCAGTCTAATTACAACCAACCTTTTTCCTGTGTAGTCAGCTAACCAGCCCCAGATGTTAGGGGCAATGATTTTCGTAGCCATAGGCATGGCTAATAGAATGCCTATATCAGCAACGGTAAACCCTTTTGAGTATAGATATAGAGACCAATAAGGATGAAGCGCTCCCAACAGAGCAAAAAAACAAAAATAAAAGGATGATAAGCGCCAATAAGGCACTAATAGCTGGGGCATTTTTTCCACAATTTAATAAAACTTATTTATACTTTTGAGTTGACGACAACGTCAAAATTTTGCGCTCTTTGTCTTAGTAGATGATCCATTAGGGTAATTGCCAGCATGGCTTCTGCTATTGGAGTCGCCCGAATACCTACACATGGATCATGTCTGCCTTTTGTAACAACCTCTATAGGGCGGCCATCTGTATCGATAGAGCGACCTGGTATACGAAGACTGCTTGTTGGCTTAAGTGCTATATTTGCCAAAATATCCTGTCCAGTGGATATTCCACCCAAAATACCTCCAGCATTATTAGAAAGAAAGCCATCTGGAGTAATTTCATCTCGATGCTCACTTCCTACCTGACTAACTGAATCAAAGCCAGAGCCCACTTCAACGCCCTTGACTGCATTAATACTCATCAGTGCGTGAGCTATGTCGGCATCTAGGCGATCGAATACTGGCTCACCTAGACCGATAGGCATATTGGTTGCTGTCACAGTTATTTTGGCACCGACAGAGTCCCCCTTTTTCAACAGAGCTTGCATATAAAGCTCCATCTCTAGCACCTTGTCAGGATCTGGGCAGAAAAAAGGGTTATTTTCTATTTCTTCAAAAATAATTTTCTCAGCCTTTATAGGTCCTAGCTGAGACAAGTAGCCTTTTACTACGACACCTTCTTCTTTGTACAAATATTTTTTTGCTATGGCGCCCGCTGCAACACGCATGGCTGTTTCACGTGCAGATGACCGACCTCCACCCCTATAATCCCGAAAGCCGTATTTCTTGTAATAAGTATAATCAGCATGGGCAGGACGAAATTGATCTTTTATATTTGAGTAATCTTTTGAACGCTGGTCAGTATTTTCTATCACTAGACCTATGGGTGTTCCCGTTGTTTTCCCCTCAAAAATACCTGAAAGTATCTTTATCTCATCCCCTTCCATGCGCTGAGTAGTATAGCGAGACTTTCCTGGTTTACGTCGATCAAGGTCACTTTGTATATCTTTCTCAGAAATTTCTAATCCAGGAGGGCAGCCATCAATAATACAACCCAAAGACGGACCATGACTCTCGCCAAAAGTGGTTACAGTAAAGAGTTTCCCTATGGTATTGCCTGACATAAGTGCATCCATATATATTCACCCAACAGTATCATAATGTTGGGTGTACACAAAAAATTATTCTCATATTATAGACGATTAATCGAACATCGTTATACAGATAGCTACCTGTGAGGTAATTTAATACAAATAGCTGGCAACTCGCAAGATACTTGGTTTAAAGTTTATGGTAAAGTTATACAAATTTCAAAATTGAGAATGCATTAATGACAGCTGATTGCTTTAGAAAGATTATCGAATCTACTGGCGAGGATACCTCAAGGCCGGGGCTCCTTGATACCCCAGAAAGAGCTGCCAAATCATTTGATTTCCTCACCAGAGGCTACCACCAAAATCTGGATGAGATCATTAACAATGCCTTGTTTCCTTCCGAGTCACGAGAAATGGTTATAGTTAAAGACATTGAGCTTTATTCGCTATGCGAGCATCACATGTTGCCGTTTATAGGTAAATGTCATGTGGCATATATTCCTAACGGCAAAGTTTTGGGCTTGTCAAAAATTGCTCGCATCGTTGATATGTTTGCGAGACGCTTACAAATTCAAGAGAACCTAGTGACCCAGATAGCTCAAACAATCGAAAAGGCTACCGAGGCATCGGGAGTAGCTGTGATTATAGAGGCGAAACACATGTGCATGATGATGAGAGGTGTCGAAAAACAAAACTCTGTTATGAAAACTTCATCAATGCTAGGGTGTTTTCGCAAACAGCAGGCTACTAGAAGTGAATTCCTCTCTCTTCTTAATGGTTAATTTAACTGGATATTTTTGAACACGAGGAGTGCGTGATCGATTTAAGCCTTCCAAATCCTCGAGAAAAGCTAGCAGCATCGATCGCTGCAAAAGTACTGGTGTTCATTGACCATGAAAGCCCTTTTTGATCTGTAATGTATTCCAAAATATCACCAATCAAAGGTTGATGGCTAAGCAAAAGTACACTCTCTAGGTTACGACTACCAATAAGCTGATTAATATATGCTTGTACTGCGCTAACCTTTCCGCTGGAGCAAAGCATACTACTCAACAGAACCTCTCCTGGATAATCCAGCACGTCGGATAGCACCTGAAGGGTTTGCTTAGAACGGAGAGTTGTACTGCAGACAATCAACTGAAGCTTAGCGAGCTCACTTAAATGTTGGCGGATAACATTTTGGGTGTCGATTTTTCCTTGAGAGGACAAAGAACGCTCGCAGTCCTTGGCATCATAAGGGGCGTCGCCGTGTCGGAGCAGATATATTATCACTTCTGAACCAATGGCTGAACCTTATCAAATTTCAACTATATATTACTTTTGATCGTTTTTTTCAACAAAAATAGGTATATCGTCAACCTCAACCACTTCGGCATCAGCTACTTTAGGGTCGCTATCTACCTGAGTGACATCAGGCCAATTTGAGAAAGGAAATGGCTTCTCATCACTATTGTAAGTTAAAAAAAGGAACGCTTGGTATGTCCAGCTAGAAGTAGCTTGCCCAAAAGATTGAAGATTTTTATTTAACACTCCAGTCCACAGGACTGATAAAAACTGCAAGCAACTAACAACCAGTATAAGAAGTCTTGAAATAACCGACAAGAATCCAAATAAAATCATATACAGCGCCCTGATCCAGGTATCGACATTACATAAATTTATCTTAGCTTGATTTTCCATTTACTTCCTCGGATATCTATTCTGTGAATTAACAAAATGCATACAGGTTACTTACCTGTGAACTCTACATCTGTATTTTGCTCAGCAAGCATCATAGCTTTCAACACCTCTTCCACAGGCCTGCCATTAAACATTGTTTCATAGAGCGCATTGACAAGGGGCATATAAATTTTCAATTTTTCAGCCTCCTTTTTTATCATAAGAGTTGTATTGATTCCTTCAGCCACATGTCCGACTTTTCTTACTGCTTCGTCAACAGAAAGGCCTGAACCTAAAGCTAATCCAATTTGATAATTTCTGCTTAACGGAGAGGTGCAAGTCACAAATAGATCTCCGACACCACTCAGTCCCATAAAAGTCATAGGGTTGGCACCTAAGCTAGCTGAAAAACGACTCATTTCGGCAAGACTCCTAGTAACAAGCAAGCTGACTGTATTCTGCCCCATCTTCATTGAGGAAGAAATTCCTGCTGCAATCGCATAAATATTTTTTAGCGCGCCAGCTAGCTCTACTCCAAATCTATCCGTATTGGCATAAACACGAAAATAATATGAGCCTAATAACTCCTGTATATCAGAAGAAACCTGAGGATCAGTACTTGCGACTACGGTAGCTGTTATTTGCTTAGTTGCAATTTCCATTGCGAGATTAGGCCCGCTGATTACCCCCACTCGGGCTTGGGGCAACTCCTCCTCAAGAACTTGACTCATCAGCTTAAATGTCCCAGCTTCAATACCTTTTGCCGTGCTAATAACTCGAGCATCTGAGTTGATATACTTGTTAGCCTCACGAGCTAGCAATCTGAAAGCTTTACTAGGAACAGAAAAAAATACTACATCGGCGTCTTTTAAGGAGGCCTCCAGGCTAGAAGAGAATACTAGCTTGGGATCCAAAGAGAGCCCGGGAAGATACTTGATATTCTCATGAGAGCTCGAGCACTCCAAAACACTCTCATGGCTTCTCATCCACAAAACAACATTGTAACCATTTTCAGCGATCATATTAGCCAAAGCAGTGCCGAAGCTACCTCCGCCTAACACTGCTATCTTACGTAGTGATCTCATGGCTTAATTCCAATATTGTTTGTGGAATTATAGCTCCAATACTTAAGCTATATCTATTAATCAGATTTTCCATCAAACAGAAGCTGATTGAGTCTTTTTACAAATAAAGACGGATTATCTAGCTGCTGTCCAGCAGAAAGGGTTGCCTGATCATAAAGCAATTCAGTCAATTCACTAAATTTCTCATCATTGGTAGTTTCAGTAAGAAGAGTTACGAGAGAATGCTTGAGATTTACTTCAAGGCTAGGTAGTTCGTCTGGAACTTCTTGTCCTGCTGCAGACATCATTTTTCGCATTTGCGGACTTAGCGAATGTTCCGCATAAACCAAACAAGCCGGTGAGCTAGTAAGTCGGCGGGTTTCGCTCACATTATCCACTCTACCTGCAAGGTTAGTCTTAATTTTTCCTATGATTTCTGGAGTTTCTTTTTCATCTTTTGTGTCTGATTTTGTGGGTTCATCAAAAATAGGCTCATCTAGTTGCCCCTTGGAGATATCCTGTAAAGTTTTTCCTTCAAACTGAAAAAGATTAGATAAAGTCCACTCGTCCAGCCTGTCAGTCAACAACAACACCTCAATATCTTTCTGAAAAAATACCTCAAGGTAAGTGCTATTACGAGCAGCATTTAAATTATCTGCAACAAGATAATATATTTTATCCTGCCCTTCCTTCATGCGGGTTATATACTCAGAGAAACTTGCTGTTTGCTCTGATCCATCTGTTTTAGTACTGGAGTACCTGAAGAGACTTGCAATGCGTTCGCGATTCGCAAAATCTTCAGCAGGCCCCTCTTTGAGGACGCTACCAAAAATATGCCAGAAGCTGGCATATTGATCAGGAGACTCTTTAGACATTTTTTCTAGCATATCTAGTGCTCTTTTTGTCATAGCAGCACGCATACTATCGACATCTGAATTTCCTTGTAGTATTTCACGGGAAATATTCAGAGGAAGGTCGCTAGAATCCAGAACACCCTTAACAAACCTCAAATATCTTGGCAAGAATTGTGAGGCATCGTCCATTATAAAGGTGCGCTGAATATATAACTTTAGCCCCCTGGATGCCTCATAATTATGCAGGTCAAAGGGAGCGCTTGATGGGATAAACAACAAACTAGTGTACTCAAGCTTCCCTTCAACTCTATTATGACTCCAGACCAAGGGATCAAGGACATCATGAGACAAGTACTTATAAAATTCTTTGTACTCTTCATCCTTTATGTCATTTTTTTGTCGGGTCCAAAGGGCTGTTGCTGCATTAATTGTCTGAAAGTCCTCGCTATCATTCTTTTTAGCTTTCTTGGTTTTCGTGGGTTTCTTGTCAGATTTTTCTTTTTCA
>JBLHWD010000059.1:0-5421 GCA_047628995.1 Saprospiraceae bacterium
ACTGCAGTTGCTATATAAGCACTCTCCTCTTCTTAAGGCTGCTCATAAGAAGGCTCTAAAACTGACTTGTATTTTTAATAAACACCAAAGTAGAAAAAGAGCACTAACTAAGCTAAGTAATTGGATTAAGGATGTAAAAAATAGTGATGTCAGCTGTTTTAACAAGTTCATAAGAACGCTTGATAAATACAAAGCCAATATCTTGAATTACTTTAAGTCCAGAAAAAATAGTGGGTTCGTTGAGGGGCTCAATAACAAAATTAAAGTAATAAAAAGACGATGCTATGGTATAGCAAAAACTGGATCTCTATTCCAGCGCTTGTTCCTCGATCTTAATGGCTACAAGGCTTTTGCATAAAATCACCGGAATTCCGATAGAGCCCAAAATGTTTGCCTTTGCCCCAATTTACAATTCCAGCATATGCGCCAATATGGCCAATTACAGGTGAATCTTCACTATTAAATTCATTATGAGTTCCTACAATTCCATTGCTTCCATAAACAGGATATTCGCCACCTAGTGTTGGAATTGTATTGCCCGTTCCATATTGAAATTTATATACATCCCCTAAAGGCAACCACTCAACCTCAACACCACCTGCCTGATCGGCAGACAGGTCCAGCAGTTTTTCCAAATAACTCAAGTCACTCATAGCTACAGATCCTCGGTTTTGAATTCGCTATAGCCTTCGTAGTAATAGCTGACATCAATGCCCTTCATAAATAAGGCGCGGTCATCAATTTTATCGGTCAGTGCTTTTTGCAGCAGGGCTTTAATTTCCACATCTTTAACAACGCTACGCTCCATGGCGGATAGATAATCTTCCTTATCCACCTGATTCCAATCAATCACTTGTTTGGTTTCTTGCTTCAAAATTAAATCCAGCCAGATGCGGGTTGCTCTGCCATTACCCTCCCTGAACGGGTGGGCAATATTCATTTCAACATATTTTTCAATAATCTCATCAAAGCTGCCTTGTGGCATAGTGTCAATATGCTCCAGCGAGGCTTGCAGATACATCAGCGGCGCAAAACGGAAATTGCCTTTGGCTATATTCACCTCACGGATTTTGCCAGCAAAGTCATAAATATCTTCAAACAAATAGCTATGGATAGAAGCAAGCCCTTTGAACGTACCAACTTCCACCTTATCAATATCACCGGAGTCAAAAAGCTGCTTGGCCTTTTGTTTGCTAATTTTTTCTTCCGCCTTGCCAAGCTCCACCTGATTGGTGATGTTTAGTTTGTTTTCCAGTGTCATGCTGCTTCTCCTTCAATCTCTGCCACAATGGCATCAATATCCGTACGTAACTGGTTGATTTTACTGACTGTTGTCTTTATATCGGCATTCAGCACCGTAATATCAGTCACTTCGCGGTTGTCTTTAGCTTCGACATAGGAGCTTACTGACAGATTATAATCGTTGGCCGAGATAGCCTCAAGTGATACGGACTCGGCAACGTGGTCGACTTTCTCTTTGCTATCAAACATATCCATAATCTGCTGAATATGCTTCTCATGCATCACGTTGTTATTGGTTTCTTTTTTAAAGAAATCTTCACCGCTGGCATCAATAAACTGGGTCATGGTGTCGGTTTTATGCTTGGAAAGTACTAAAATAGTTACGGCGATGGTCGTGCCATAAAACAAGTTAGGAGCGAGCGAAATCACGGTTTCTACATAATTGTTATCGATTAGATATTTACGGATTTTCTGCTCCGCACCGCCACGGTAAAAAATACCAGGGAAGCAAACAATAGCTGCACGCCCCTTGCTTGAAAGATAACTGAGCGCATGGAGCACAAAGGCAAAATCTGCCTTAGACTTAGGTGCAAGCACACCGGCAGGGGCAAAGCGGTCATCATTGATTAATGTTGGATCATCTGAGCCTATCCATTTCACCGAGTAAGGCGGGTTTGAGACGATAGCATCAAAAGGTTTATCATCACCAAAATGCGGATTGATTAGGGTATTGCCCAGCTGTATATTAAATTTATCGTAGTTGACGTTGTGTAAAAACATGTTCATCCGCGCCAGATTGTAGGTGGTGTGGTTGAGTTCCTGACCGAAAAAACCGTCTTCAATAATATGCGCATCAAAATGCTTTTTGGCTTGCAACAATAGAGAGCCTGATCCACAAGCTGGGTCGTAAATTTTATTGACCTTGTCTTGCTTGTGCATGGCGAGTTGCGCAATTAGTTTAGACACATGCTGTGGGGTGAAAAATTCACCCCCAGATTTACCAGCATTAGCGGCGTAATTAGAGATTAAGAATTCGTAGGCATCCCCAAACAGGTCGATTTGACTGCCGTGGAAATCGCCAAATTCTAGCTTTGCTACGCCTTTAAGCACGGCGGATAGGCGGGTGTTTTTATCTTTCACCGTGTTACCAAGGCGATTGCTGGTTGTATCAAAGTCTGCAAACAGACCCTTAATATCTTCTTCTGAGGGGTAGCCGTTGGCTGAGCTTTCAATGGCAGAAAATATATTGGCCAGATCAGTATTTAAGCTGTCGTTGGTGTTCGCAGCTGCAGCAATTTTAACAAATAGCTGGCTGGGGTATATAAAGTAGCCTTTGGTTTTGACGGCATCGTCTTTAATCTCTGGTGTAATAACGCTATCGGACAGTTCTGCATAGCTGATGCTATCGTCATCGGCTTCGATGTAGCTGGCAAAGTTTTCACTGATAAAGCGATAAAAAAGTGTGCCGAGCACGTACTGTTTGAAATCCCAGCCATCAACTGCGCCTCGAACATCATTGGCTATTTGCCATATTTGGCGCTGTAGGGCTTTACGTTGTTCGTTGCTTGTCATTCTGCTATTCCTATTGTTTCAGCTCTTGTTCTTTAATCCAGCGATCAATTTCACTCTTACGAAACCGCCATGATCCACCAACTTTGAATCCTGGAATACGACCCTCAGATACAAATCGATAAGCTGTTTTCTCAGCAATCTTTAAATATCTAGCTAACTCTTTAATTGTTAAAATCTCGTCTTCTGACATTGTACTCCCACTCCATTTTGCAGAACGATATTGAAAATAAAGGAAATATAAGAAAAATGCAAGTACTATCAACACATTTTATCGAATTACCTACTGTAAGTATAGGCTCTTCTCCATTTCTAGGGAGATGAGAAATTATCTTGCAAACATCTTAAATCCGTTACAATCTAACTGCAGCATTAGTAAGTTCAGATTCTCTGATAAATCGACGAATCGCTGGAGTGGTCTTAGCATTACGGTGTAATTTAAGTTCCATAGCTTGGTTTCCTGCTTCTTAAAGTTATGCTCTGGATATCTATTATCCAACCATTATCCACTTCTTGCAAGCAAACTTTGATAGTAAACCAAACCTATTGAACCTTGCAGGTCTTGACATCTATCACAAATGATAGGGTTTAATTAAAAAACCTTAGCGTACTATGGGGTCAGGGCAATTGCACGAAATTTTTATCCATTTTTAATCAAGCATTTTGAGTAAATAATTGTTGTCCCATCCGGATCTTTTTATCCTTCCTCTTAAGCTTCTTTTAGAATTTTGGTCTTTGGAACGTAGTATATTCAAGGCTATCCGTTTTAATAGAGCAAAGCTTCGTACACTTTTCCGTTCTGATTTTTGGTCATCATCTTCTTTCATATGAACATCCAATACCCAGTTTATTCTCAATACTCCAGTGATTACGAATAAACTGGGGTAATTCTTTGTTATTGGCTTTGTGGCTTATAATAGCGCCAATTAGCCTCAACATTGCTATCATTATCATTTGAACGTATAGTCTCAACTGCAACCACCGACCTAGCTCCCATCCAGTCATCAGTTTCAGGAAGAGCGCTTATATCATAGCCAAAATATCGCCTGCGCACCAATCTTCCGTGGCTTTTATCAAAGCTATCATGTAAAAGATTTTCATCATTTTCGCCATATGATTTTATATGCTCTTTAACCGCATTATAGAAATTTTTATGGTTACGTTTTAGCCCAAAAACATAATACCCCTTCTTTTCGCTGATCAATTTGGCAATAGATTTCTGACAGCCAGCCGCGTCAATACTAACTGTGCTATCTTTCAAATTTAATGATTCCAGTAATAATGGGATGGCTGTTATCTCATTCGACTTCACATCAGTTTGCTGCTCAGCAAGAACAAGATTATTATCTGTACACCATGCTGAAACTGAGTAAAGACAACGAGTGTCAAATGTCTTACTACCTTTTAAAGCCTTGCCGTCAAATGCTATTTGATTACTTGACTTACCACTATCCAGAACAACTGCAGAGGCATGACTGCGTAACAAATGCTCCATATAATCTGGATCTAAAAGTGTAAAAACTCTACGAAAAGTCCATTCCGATGGAACTCCATTAGATAAATCTACATAATCCGATAGCCAATCAAATTTAACCTTACAATAATCACTTATATCTGACCAACTCTCGCAGCCTGACAGAATGCCGCATAGTGATACAAATATTATGGAGCCAAATTTATGCCTAATCTTACCCGACATGCGGGGATCGCTTAAGTCTTCTATTAATGATAATACCTGCATAAATAATCCTATTAAAAATAGAGACTAATATAACATATTTCCATCTCAAGTTAATTTATTATATTCATGCTTTTGCCCTGCCGTTCCACTTGGTCATGAGTAACTTAAAAGAATATTCTAGCATTTTTTTACACTTGCTATAGCATTTTGTTTTTCTTTTCATCCTCGCAAGATAGTGCCTAAACAAGCTGTTATAGCAACTGTAAAAGTTTCTGCCTTGGATTGTATATGCTTTTCTCTGGGGACTAAGGATTCGTAAGATAATAGTCAGTTATAACCTTACTTATTTCTTTATTTTTTAGTTTCGTCCAGAGTTTTTTTCCTGTTTTTGTATCTCTGGGTTATGTTTCTAAATTCTGATAATTTCATTAAAGTAGGATCAAGGTGCATTAAAACATACTCATGTAAAGAATCAAGGTCTATACTGGTCACTCGACCGCCTCCATGGAGGCGAGAAGGCTACCCACTTTTGCAAACGCAACCAGCGTCTTACTGCACTTACATTGATATTGTAAATCTCGACAGCCGATACTACATCCTGATTTAACGTACGATACAACACGCTCTCTTAAATCTTTACTGTATGCCATAAATATCCATTGTAGCAAATCATAATAGGCAACTCAACTGTGAAGTACATTAGAAACCCTAATGAGCCCAATTTGGTTGTCCGGATTAGTGTAGATACATCATCCTATTAAGTACAATATAAAGCTACATATCAAAAATTAATATATTAATTAATTATTGATATTGGACAACATATATGATATCTTATGCCAAATATTAACTTGAATTAACATTTTCTAATCAATTATTAAGGAATATATTATGGTCAACATTACAGGAACAAGTTTGAAAGATTTAAT
>JBLHWD010000060.1:0-5398 GCA_047628995.1 Saprospiraceae bacterium
AGGGGTTTTTTTATTCACAATAACTATATTGACTTAACGTTATGGTGTATCTGCTGAACATCGTCTAACTCATTGAGCATCATCATAAATTTTTCAAACAATGCAACATCATTGCCATCAATAGACACTAAATCATGTGGAATAAACTGTACTTCGTCGACCTTAAAATCTACTTCGCCGCAACTACTTACTAATGCCTGTTTTGCCTTAAAGTAATCTGTGGGGGTAACATATACAGATACATCCCCATTATCGTATTCGATATCAACGACATCTATATTCTCAGCCATCAACCCATTGAATGCAGTTTCTTCTTCTTCAAAGCTAAATACAAATATTGCTAAATGGTCGAATTGATGTGCAACAGTTCCTTGCGTACCGATCTTGCAGTCGGTCTTAGTAAAAGCAAGACGGACATCGCCAAACGTCCTATTAGGGTTATCTGTCAAGCACTCAATAATTGCCATACTGCCACCGGGACCATAACCTTCATAACGAGCAGGGGAGAAATCTTCTCCGGCACCCCCTTTGGCTTTCTCAATAGCCCTGTCGATAACATGCACAGGGACTTGGTCTTTTTTTGCTCTATCAATTAAATTTCGTAATGATAAATTATTGCTAGGGTCTACACCTCCAGACTTCGCACTAACATAAATTTCTCGACCATAGCGACTATAAATCTTAGCCTTCATATCGGAAGTTTTTGCCATAGATTCTTTGCGGTTTTGATAGGCTCTTCCCATATCACTGCTACCTCCTAAAGATAATTAATATTGAGCATACTAGAATAAAATGTCACTGATTTAATCGATTTTTAATTAAGTCCTCAACTACAGATGGATCGGCTAACGTTGAAATATCCCCGAGACTATCTATCTCATTAGCTGCTATTTTACGCAAAATACGGCGCATAATTTTACCTGAACGTGTTTTTGGTAGCCCAGGAGATAATTGAATCTGATCTGGTTTTGAAAATGAGCCTATTTCCTTCGCGCAAATATCCAATAAGCCAGAGAATAAATCATCTGTCGGCTCCACCCCTAGCATTAATGTTACGTATGCGTAGATACCCTGACCTTTTATGTGATGAGGACACCCCACAACCGCTGCCTCCGCAACAGCACTATGAAGCACCAAGGCACTTTCTATTTCAGCCGTACCCATGCGATGTCCTGATATATTTAAAACGTCATCTACTCGACCGGTAATCCAGTAATGCCCATCCTTGTCCCGACGCGCGCCATCTCCCGTAAAATAATAGCCTGGAAATGATGAAAAATAGGTGTCTTTAAAACGATCTGCATCGCCATATACACCCCGAATTTGGGAGGGCCATGAGGACTTAATTACCAAGTTACCCTCTCCAGCACCTTCAATTAAATTACCATCGTTATCTAGCAATGCGGGCTGAACACCAAAAAATGGAGCGGTTGCACAGCCTGGCTTCATGTCATGAGCACCGGGAAATGGAGTTAGCATATGTGCGCCAGTTTCTGTTTGCCACCATGTGTCAACAATAGGGCACCTGGAGTCGCCAACAACGCTATAATACCATTCCCAAGCTTCAGGGTTAATAGGTTCACCAACTGTCCCTAGAAGGCGCAGGGAGATGCGATCTGTCTTCAGCACAAAATCATTTCCTGCGCCCAATAGTGTGCGAATTGCTGTTGGTGCTGTATAGAAAATTGTTACTTTATGCTTATCAACAATCTCCCAAAAACGAGATGCATCTGGATATGTTGGAACTCCCTCAAAAATTAATGTTGTTGCCCCGTTACATAAAGGTCCGTAAACAATATAACTATGCCCGGTAACCCATCCAACGTCTGCTGTACACCAATAAACGTCATCGCCCCTATAATCAAACACGTACTTATGTGTCATGGCGACCTGCAATAAATATCCTGCGGTTGTATGAACCACCCCCTTGGGCTTGCCGGTAGAGCCGGAAGTGTAAAGAATAAATAAAGGATCTTCAGCATCCATCCATTCGGGTGCACAGTATATTTCAGCATGAGCCGTAGCTTCGTGGTACCAGACATCCCGACCTTTGACCCAATCAACTTCACCGCAAGTATGAGAAACCACCAGGCAGGTATGGACCAAAGGACAGCCATTTATAGCAGCATCAGCATTGGCCTTCAGAGGGATATGTTTGCCGCCTCTAACCCCTTCATCAGCCGTAATGACTACTCGGCAATCAGAATCAAGAATGCGATCCTTAAGAGCATCTGGAGAAAATCCGCCAAAAACTACGGAGTGAATAGCACCGATGCGTGCGCAAGCAAGCATCGCATAAGTGGCTTCCGGAATCATAGGCATATAAATACACACTCTATCCCCTTTTTTCACATTGCGAGATTTGAGCACATTAGCTAATTTATTTACTTGATCGCTTAGATTTTGATAGGTAATTATTTTACTGTCATTCGGATTATCGCCCTCCCAAATAATGGCAGTATGGTTGCTCTTAGCAACTAGATGACGATCAATACAGTTGACTGTGACATTTAGCTGACTTCCGGTAAACCAAACAGCTTTACCTGTATCAAAATCATATGAGGCAACTTGGTTCCAAGGAGTCTTCCAGTCCAAGAAAAGTTCGGCTTGCCTGGACCAAAAAATGTCTGGGTCGCTTATCGATTCATGATACATCTTTCTGTACATCTGAAGGTCTATATGCGCTTTTTCTGCAAATTCCTTGTGGACAGGGTACACAGTGGTATCTGGCATCGTTTGCTCCCCAATAATCTTTTTTTTAGAATTCAGGTTACTGTTTTCTCAAAGTAATTAATTTCAGCGGCAGTTCATATTAATCTCTAAAATTATCAAACTGAAAAGGCTGCCCGAGCTCCGCCCCACGAACCAAGGCAATAGTAGCCTGCAAGTCATCACGATTTTTACCAGTGATTCGCAACTTTTCACCCTGAATAGCAGCCTGTACTTTTATCTTTTTATCTTTTACAAGCTTAATGATTTTTTTTGCTGTGGGCTGATCGATCCCTTGCTTAAATCGAACCTTCAAAGTAAATGCTTTGCCGGTATGCAGGGATTTTTCCTCTGGATTAATAACACAAGGATCAATCTTTCTTCTCACCAAGTTACCACGCAACATGTCCAGCAGTTGCTGGCACTGAAAGTCAGCCTCAGAAGAAAGTATCACTTCACCATCACTAAGCTCAGCAGTAGCGACGACACCCCTAAAATCAAAACGAGTGGCTATTTCACGAGAGGTATTTTGCGTAGCATTACGAATCTCTTCTAGCTCAACCTCTGAAACAATATCAAATGATGGCATTATAGGACCCTAATAAAAAATTATTAACAAACGAGCCGCTTGGCTACGAAATTCATCTAAAAAAATATAACTTTAAGCTGATGACTATTTAATCATTACTGCTGTAAGGTAAAAACAATCAAAGTTAATATTACTAAAGCGTTTGCAGGGGTATCGTGTTAGTCGTGCGCTCTACAGAATTATCTTCATGCAAATAAACCAGTTTAGGCTTATGAATAACCATCTCATCTGTCGTGTATTGCGCGTAAGCAGCGATAATGACTCGATCGCCAACCTGACATTTTCTCGCAGCTGCGCCATTCATAGAGATAATACCTGAGCCAGATTCAGCTTTGATGATATAGGTGGTCAGCCGCTCGCCATTATTAATATCAATTTTCTCAAATTCATGCAATCCCGCAAGCTCAAGCAAATGAGCGTCAATAGCGCAGGAGCCGTCATACCAAAGCTCAGCATGACTCACTCTGCACATATGGAGCTTGGCTTTTAGTAGTGTATTCAACATAGTCTATTCCTCTAATGCAGGGAAATATTGTCAATTAATCTAGCGGCAGAGCTAAACATGGCCCCCAGAACAGCAATATCACAGTCATCAATCGCTGCCATTTCAAGTGTTCTGCTGTTGCAAACAGTAATATAATCGGGTTTAAAACCTGCTTTTTTTATCTGTTCAGTCGCCTCTTTTTCAAGAGCTATAAAATTTCTATCCCCTAAGCGTATCTTACCAGCAACCCAACTCAGGCTTTTATACAGTTGATTAGCATTCCGGCGCTCTAAAGCTGATAAGTACACATTACGTGAGCTCATAGCTAGCCCATCTACTTCGCGATGAATTTCAGCCTCAATAATACGAACTGAAAAACAAAGGTCCTCGATCATGCGGTATAAAACGGCCATTTGCTGATAGTCTTTTCTGCCTAAGACGAGCTCGTGTGGCTTAATGATATTCAGCAATTTAGCCACCACCGTTGTGACTCCCTCAAAGTGCCCCGGTCGACTAGCTCCGCAGAGGTACCCCGTCATCGAAGAACAAATAACACGGGTCTGGGAACCCAGGCCGTTAGGATACATCTGATTTTCATCCGGGTGAAAAAGCATATCACATGCCACATCTCCCAGTTTTTTACAGTCCTCTTCAAAAGTTCTAGGGTACTGATCCCAGTCTTCATGTAATCCAAACTGAAGCCCATTAACAAAAATTGAACAAACAACTATGTCATTTGTCTTTTGTGCTAACTTAATTAACTCTAAATGCCCCTGATGAAGATTACCCATAGTGGGAACGAATCCGATTTTTTTACCTTTCAGTTGAGCCTCATAAAGTGCCGAACTTATACCCTCAACCTTTTGAAAAATCTGCATTCTCTAACCCCAGAAATTTATTGATCGGCAAAGTGATCTCGAGCGAGATTTTCAAAGCGAGTATACTTTCCAAGAAATGTTAACTTGCAAGTCCCAATGGGGCCATTTCTTTGTTTTCCGATGATAATTTCAGCAACCCCTTTATCATCAGTCTCTTCGTTATAAACCTCATCACGGTAGATAAATGTAACGACATCTGCATCCTGCTCAATTGCTCCAGATTCTCGAAGATCTGAATTGATAGGTCTTTTATTGGGGCGATGTTCTAGATTTCGACTAAGTTGAGATAAAGCCAAAACAGGACAATTGAACTCGCGGGCTATATTTTTTAATTCGCGTGAAATTTGAGTGATTTCGTTAGTACGGTTGTCAGTGGGGACGCTGCTATTCATAAGCTGCAGATAATCCACCATAATCATACCAATGTCGCCATGTTCGCGAGTTAGCTGACGAATTCTATTGCGCAACTCCATTGGAGAAATACCAGGTGTATCATCGATATAAAGGGGGCGGTCTTTCAAGCGTGAAGCAGCTTTAGATAGTCTGGGCCAATCATCTTCAGCTAAGTTACCTGAACGCATTCTAGTCTGATCAATCTTTCCTAAAGACGACATCATGCGGATTATCAACTGATTGGCAGGCATCTCCATGCTAAAAACAAGCACAGGCTTATCTTGAGTCAAGATAGCATGCTCAACCATATTCATAGCAAAAGAAGTTTTACCCATAGAAGGCCTT
>JBLHWD010000061.1:0-5322 GCA_047628995.1 Saprospiraceae bacterium
AACTACTATCGTTTTTTCTTCAATACCTTGCTTTACGGTGACTATAGCTCCTATTGCAAGGTCCCTGCTAGCTTTAGCCCGCTGACCACCAATGTGTACTTTCCCCCCTGTTATGGCAGCTTTTGCTAGGCTGCGCGTTTTAAAAAAACGAGCTGCCCATAACCATTTATCCAAACGAATTTTCCCCCCTAACTCCATTTTATTAGACAACTGGAAAAATCTCATCTAAGTGGGCTATGGAGGCGAAGCCGTTTAGGCTTACAGCATTTTTTTTGCTGTCAGGCTGACTTATTCCTAATAAGTGTTTTATGCCATATCGATTGGCAGCCTCTAAAATTCTTATGGAATCATCAATAAATAATGTTTTTTCAGGATTAAATGTTTCTTTAAAAGAAAGAGCCTGCCAGAATTTTTGACTTTCTTTCGGATGATGAAATTGATGAGAGGTATAAATAGAATCTAATAAAATATCTATCTTGGTTATAGAAATCTTTAATTCGAGGCTTTGAGGGTGAGCATTCGTAACAAGTATACGCCTTTTCCCCCTCAATTTTAGCTGGTCAAGAAACTCTTGCACAAAAGGGCGTATTTTTATTTGGCTACTTATTTCTTTTTTAAGTTGGTATATGTCTACAGCGAGTTCTTTTGACCAGTATTCTGTTGAGTACCAATTTAAAGTCCCTTTTATTTTGTCAGACATCATGAATATAAGTTTGTTAGCTTCTTGTAAGGAAATATTGCGAAGTTCCGCATAACGCTTAGGCAGGTAAGTGTTCCAAAAAAAATTGTCAAATTGGAGGTCCAGCAAGGTACCATCCATGTCAAGCAGAACTGTGTCAATATCATCCCAATCTATCAACATGGCACACAGCTAATTTTTTTATTGCATATTTTTTTCATGTTTATTTTTATCCTTATAAAACACAATCATAAGCAAGCAACAGTGATTTTTAATAGGCTCTATTCATGAGAAGACAAACATTTATAATATAGTGATGATAAGTATAAAGCTAAATCATGACGATATAGTCATTTGGTATTTTCTTAACTTGAATCTTTTAGTAAGGCAATAGTTTATTATTCAGCTTAAAGTTATTCGAGAAGCGCTACTAAATTGATGATTAAAAACAACAACATTTTTCTTATAGGTCCAATGGGTTCCGGAAAGACGACTATTGGCCGCATGTTGGCAGAAGTCTTGAGCCTCAAATTTGTCGATCTCGATCTGGAGATAGAAAAAAAATGTGGTGCTAATATACCATGGATTTTTGATATGGAAGGAGAGGAAGGGTTTCGAAAGCGTGAATCTCGCATGTTGCTTGAGTTGGCGTCCAAGTCTGGGGTGGTTCTCGCTACAGGCGGCGGAGCTATTATTTCTGAAACAAACCGTAACACCTTAAAAAATAATGGCTTTGTTGTTTACCTTGACGCCCCTGTAGGAAGATTGCTAGAAAGGACCTCGCATGATCGAAGTAGGCCCTTGTTGCAAGTCGGAAATCCACGAGAGGTATTAGAAAAGCTAGCGCTAAATCGAGATCCTTTATATCAAGAAGTAGCAGATTTAGTCCTGATTACTGACAAAAGAAAACCTCAGCTGGTCGCTGATGAGATTGCCAATGAAGTTCGTCATCTTATAAGCTGATGTGATACATTTCTAAATTGATGATAATTAATAAGAATAATTTATTGTGAAAAAATACAGTACACTTTTTGTAGAGCTCGGCGATAGAAGCTACCCTATTTTTATTGGTGATGGGTTAATGCAATTATCAAAGTTACTTACGTCGCATATTCATGGACAACAAGTGCTGGTAGTTACAAATGAAACGGTTGCCCCACTTTACTTGGAGGATCTTTTAGAAAATTTATCTGCTTACAGCGTAGAAACTGTTGTTTTGCCAGATGGAGAGATATATAAAAATATAGAACAACTTAACACGATTTTTAACGCACTTCTGACCAAAAAATATAACCGAACAGCTACTTTGGTGGCCCTTGGGGGAGGTGTTGTTGGTGATATGACTGGCTTTGCCGCAGCTTGTTATCAAAGAGGCGTGAATTTTTTACAAATACCAACAACACTACTTGCTCAAGTTGATTCCTCTGTAGGTGGAAAAACGGCAGTCAATCATAAGCTCGGTAAAAATATGATAGGAGCATTTTACCAGCCCCAATGCGTCATAATTGACACTTCTTTGCTCAGCACCTTGCCAGATAGGCAGTTTAAATCAGGTTTGGCGGAAGTGGTAAAGTATGGGCTGATTTCGGATCCGGATTTTTTCGATTGGATAGAAAAAAATATTACCAAACTATTAGAAAGAGACCCTGCCGCACTATGCTTCGCAATAGAAAAATCATGCGCCAATAAGGCTAAAATTGTTGCAAGAGATGAGCGTGAAAATGATGTTCGTGCAACTTTAAATTTGGGGCATACATTTGGCCATGCTATTGAAACTTTTTATTCCTATGAGGGCTGGTTGCATGGTGAGGCAGTTGCTGTGGGAATGGTTATGGCAGCAGAGCTATCAGAACATATGGGCTGGATACAAAAAAATGATGTTAATCGAATAAAAAAACTTCTTGTTCTATTCGGCTTACCTATATGTCCACCAAAAGAAATAAGCTCCAAAGTTTTTTTAGAGCTTATGTCGGTTGATAAAAAAGTGTTAGACGGTAGTCTTCGCTTGGTTCTTCTTCAGTCTATCGGGGAAGCCGTAGTAGCTTCTGATATCAATCAAGATATTTTAATGAAAGTTATATAGAAGAAAAGTCCACTTGCCATGCTGTATTTCTCAAAGTTATAGGTTTTATTCATATTGTGACAATTGTGACATGGCTTGCAGACGTGTAAAATACTTCTCTCCGTATTCCAGCAGTGTTTTTCTCTTTGTAACAGCTGGTCTTTTTAACATACTTTATTCAGGGCGCCATTTATGATGCCGACAGGCCTCTACAAGTTAGACGAATTCAAAGATAATTGTGGATTTGGACTGATTGCCCATACAAAAGGGAAGGTCAGTCATCGGGTTCTAGAAACTGCTATTGAGGCATTGACTTGCATGACTCATCGAGGCGGCATCGCTTCTGATGGGAAAACCGGTGACGGTTGTGGGTTGCTGCTCCAAAAACCAGACTCTTTTATGCGGAATATTGTAAAAGATTTATTCAATGTTGAGCTGCCCAAATTATATGCAGTTGGCTCAGTAATGCTTAGCCAGGATAGTAACGAGCGCGAATATGCTAAAAATGCTATGTCGACAGCCTTGTCTGATCAAGGCTTAAAGGTAGTTGGTTGGCGTGAAGTGCCTACAAATAAAAAATGTCTTGGAGAAATAGCATTAAAAACCTTGCCTGTAATAGAGCAGATTTTTATTACTGCAGGTGATCTAGATAAACAAAACTTTAATGCTCGATTATTTATTTCCAAACGAAAAATGGAAATCGCATTATCATCAGATGGATCATTTTATGTTGCCAGCCTGGCAGAAAATGTTATTAGCTATAAAGGGCTAATGATGCCGGTTGATTTACCAAAATTTTATTTGGACTTGGCGAACCCGTTGCTGGAAACCGCGATCTGCATTTTTCATCAACGATTTTCTACCAACACCAGCCCTAAATGGCCGTTAGCTCAACCATTCAGAATGTTGGCGCATAACGGAGAGATTAATACGCTTCATGGCAATAGAAACTGGTCTATAGCTAGAACCCCTAAGCTTATCACGCCTCTTTTGCCTGATTTGCAGGATGTGGCACCCCTTGTGAATCGAACAGGATCAGATTCTTCTAGTTTAGATAATATGCTGGAGGTGATGGTTGCGGGAGGCATAGATCTTCATAAGGCAGTTCGAATGTTGGTTCCGCCAGCCTGGGACAACAATCAAGAATGCGGTCTAAGTGAAAGAGCCTATTTTGAGTTTATGGCAATGCATATGGAGCCATGGGATGGCCCGGCTGGATTGGTAATTACTGATGGACGATACGCGGTATGCACCCTAGATAGAAATGGCTTAAGACCCTCTCGCTGGATACTTACAGATGACGATATTATCACTGTTGCATCAGAAGTTGGCGTTTATCAGTACGATCCCAAAAGTGTTGTTGCAAAAGGACGTCTAGGGCCAGGAGATATACTTTCTATTGACACGCAGACAGGCGTCATCATGAACGCTGATCAGATTGATAAAGAATTGGCTTCTGCGCACCCGTATAAAGCGTGGCTGAATGACAGTACTATCAAAATTATGTCCTCCATGGATGATGAGAGCATAGAGGTTGAGGGCGCTTTAAGCAGGGAAAAAGTTCACAACTACATGAAAATGTTTTTAGTTTCCATGGAAGATAGAGAGCAGATACTGCGACCACTTGCAGAAGCCGGGCAAGAGGCTACCGGCTCTATGGGTGACGACACTCCAATGGCTGTGCTTTCAGTTAAAAATCGTAGCTTCTATGATTATTTCAGACAACAATTTGCGCAGGTAACGAACCCCCCTATTGACCCATTGCGTGAAACGTTAGTGATGTCCTTAAAAACACAACTTGGTCGCGAAAGTAATATTTTTCTTGAAGGCCCAGAGCATGCAAAGCGCATTAATTTATCCAGCCCTGTTCTTTCTCCACGAAAATATTATGCATTAAAAAATAACACACAAGATGACTACCGTGTAAAAAAGATCAGCGTTAATTATGATCCAGTAAAATCTAATCTAGAGCAGGCTATAAAAAACTTATGTGGAGAGGTGGCTGATGCCGTCAAAGATGGCATTAGGTGTTGTATCTTGTCTGATTCTGACATTCTTCCAAATAAACTGCCGATACAAATGTTGATGGCTGTGGGCGCAGTTCATCATCATTTAATAGGTTTGGGGCTACGCTGCGATGCTAATATTATTGCATCCACCGCATCCGCTCGTGATTCGCATCAAATTGCAACATTGATAGGTTGTGGCGCTTCCGCGGTTTACCCTTTTCTGAGTTATCACATCCTGGCAGACATGGTGGATGCAGGGGAGATACTTTGTGACATAGACGCAGCATTCAAAAACTATCGTCAAGGAATGAATAAAGGGCTACTAAAAATTCTATCCAAAATGGGTATTTCTACAGTTGCTTCTTATCGTGGTGCTCAATTATATGAGATTATTGGCCTCTCTCCTGAGGTGGTAAAAATGTGTTTTTTGGGGACACCAAGCCGCATCAAAGGGGCTGATTTTGATGATTTACAGCAAGATCAACAAAAATTAAGTGACCTGGCTTGGAGTAATCGAAAGTCGATAAATCCAGGTGGGCTGCTCAAGTATGTTCATGGACAAGAATATCACG
>JBLHWD010000062.1:0-5285 GCA_047628995.1 Saprospiraceae bacterium
CACTCTATTCGCGAGCTTGCTGGAACAGATGATGCATACTACTTGTTTCAATTGCTGAGCGCTTTTTTGGATACAAAGAAGCTGCCGTTGGCCTAACCAAGATAAATATCTATAAAATATTCCCACTAGCTTATTAGAAGCTATAATCTAATATGTATAAAAATAAGGCGCATTAGCGAAATTTTTCATGGAAAATAAAATGCAAACAAAACGGGAAACAGTCCTGACAGGTATCAGCACGACAGGAATGCCCCATCTTGGTAACTATGTCGGAGCTATAAGGCCAGCTATAGATGCAAGCAGAGAAGGCAGTGTAGACGCTTACTACTTTCTTGCTGATTTTCACGCTCTGATTAAATGCCAAGATCCAAAAATAGTTCATGAATCTACCCAGCAAATTGCCGCTACATGGCTAGCGCTAGGTCTAGACATAAAAAATGTCGCATTCTATCGTCAATCTGACATTCCTGAAATCACACAGCTTTGTTGGTATCTTAGCTGCATCGCTCCAAAAGGTTTAATGAATAGAGCACACGCCTACAAAGACGCAGTACAAAAGAACAAAGATTCCAGAGAAGACAATGATTTTGGTATCGGCATGGGTTTATTTTCATATCCAGTGCTAATGGCGGCAGATATTTTGATGTTTAATGGCACGAAAGTTCCTGTAGGAAAAGATCAGATACAGCATATAGAAATGGCCCGTGATATTGCCCAGAGGTTCAACTATCTATATGGAGAACATTTTTCGCTACCAGAGGCTGTTGTTGACCAAAAAGTACCATTGCTTCAAGGGCTTGATGGTCGAAAAATGAGTAAAAGCTACGGAAATACTATTCCTCTATTTTTGCCAGAAAATCAGCTAAAAAAACATCTCAATAAAATCAAAACAAACCTCCAAGAGCCAGGTGAACCAAAAGATCCTGAAACATCAACCATTTTTCAAATATGGAGTGCGTTTGCTACAAAAAAACAAACTGAAGACATGCGCAAGGAATTTGAAAATGGTATTGCATGGGGTGAAGCAAAGAAAATATTGTTTGATCTTGTAAATCAAGAGCTTAAGGGGCCAAGAGATGAGTACACCAAGCTAATGGAGTCTCCAGACTATATAGAATCAATCCTAAGAGAGGGGGCGGCTAAGGCGCGGGCTTACAGCACTCCTTTTTTAGAAAAAATTAACAAGGCTGTAGGCTTGTATTCTCTAGCCAAGAAGGATGATTGATTCGGCTAAAAGACCTTGCTTACTATCTTTACAATTCTACTGGTAAGATGCGTTAGGTCTTCAGTAGAAATTATGTACGGGGGCATAACATATATTCTCGTGTCAAAGGGTCTGATCCATACACCATCAGCAACAAAATCTTTTTGGATTTTTCCGATATCAACCTTGCTGGTCATTTCAACTACACCTACAGCGCCCAAACACCTAACATCCTTAACAAAGTCACAGCTGGTAAGGGGCGATAGGTCCTTAGTTAGCTGAGCCTCTATTCTTAAAACATCAGCCTGCCAATTACTTTCTAGCAGTAACTTAATACTTGCATTTGCAACCGCGCATGCAAGCGGATTGCCCATATAGGTTGGACCATGCATAAAAACCCCGGGTTCAGCGGAGCAAATTGAGTCACTTATTTTGGTGGTGCATAATGTTGCAGCTAGGGTCATATAGCCTCCAGTTAAGGCTTTCCCTAAGCATAAGATATCAGGGGTAATGTTTGACCATTCGCACGCAAATAATTTACCTGTACGACCAAAGCCGGTGGCTATTTCATCAGCAATAAGCAGCACGTCAAATTGATCGCAGAGCTTACGTAGTTCTGCCAGGTACGTTGGAGAATAAAAATTCAAACCTCCGGCACCCTGCATGATAGGTTCTATAATAACAGCAGCAATTGTCTGATTGTGCTGCTGGAGTTTAAGCTTAACGTTTGATAAAAAATGATCTTCCCAGTTGGAGTCAAATTTGCAGGCAGGAGACTCTGCAAAATGCTGCTTTGTAATCGCATTTCCAAACAGAGTATGCATACCAGTGTAAGGGTCACAGACTGACATCGCGCCAAAGGTGTCTCCATGGTAACCCTTTTTGAAGCTGAGGAACTGTGACTTCTCAGGTCGTCCTTGAGATGACCAAAACTGAATAGACATCTTGAGGGCAACCTCGACACTGACCGAGCCAGAATCGGATAAAAAGACTTTCTCTAGCCCTCTCGGAGTTATTTCCGTCAATTTCTTGCAGAGCAAGGCTGCTGGCTCATGAACTATCCCACCGAACATAACATGAGAAACTTTGTTCATTTGCTCTGATAAAGCTTCATTAAGGACAGGGTGATTATAACCATGGATTGCTGACCACCAAGAAGACATACCGTCAATCAGCTCAGTACCGTCTGCAAGTGTCAAACGAACCCCTTTAGCACTAACGACATGATAAGCCGGAATAGGGTTTAGAATGGAAGAATAGGGGTGCCAAATGTGCTCTTTATCGATGAGAGCAACTTCTTTTGATGTAAGGTGTTCAGTCATATGATTTAAAATTTCGAAAAGTGGTTAATGTCATAAATTACATTATAAATATCTTTTAAGTATATAAAATTATTGTAATAACTATTTTTTAATACCGCCGTTATTCAGTGACCATTCCTCAGGAGCATTTAAAAAGTTCTCGATATTAGCAATTGACTTAACATCGATGTAATTAGTCTCTTTGCAGGCAGCCAATACATCCCACCAGGTTGTGAGGTAGTGTAAGTTGATTCCATTACTTTTTAAGGACTTTTGTGTATCTGAGAAGATATCATAAAAAAAGATTACAAAGGTATCAGTTACTTGAGCCCCTGCATTTCGGAGTGCATCACAGAAAACAATCTTGCTGGCTCCGTCTGTAGTTAAATCCTCGACGAGCAGCACCTTAGAACCTTCAGCAATAAAACCCTCGATTTGAGCGTCACGCCCGAATCCTTTTGGTTTCTTTCTGACATACTGCATTGGAAGGGAGAGCCTCTCTGAAAGCCAAGCTGCAAAGGGTATACCAGCGGTTTCCCCTCCAGCGATTGCATCTATAGACTCAAAGCCAATATCACGGAGTATGACAGACGCGCCAAAATCCATGAGTGCCGATCTAACTCTGGGGAAAGAAATGATCTTTCTGCAATCTATGTACACAGGGCTCACTTTTCCTGATGTAAGAACATATGGATCGTTTGGTCTAAAATTTATAGCTCCAATTTCTAAAAGCATCTTGGCGCTTAAGTTAGCAATTATTTTTTTATCGGGAAAACTATTAAAAGACATTTTGTCTCCAGAAATGCAATAAACAACTTTATCAAACAATACTGCCAGAATAGGCAGCTGAAATCCATGCATTCATGGGCTATTACCCAAAAATTAATGGTCTTGAACCTATAACTAAATTCTCAGCCCAAAAGGCTTTTTTTTCTGCATCCCTCAATCTGACAATAGTTACCAATTTAACATAATATACATTATGCGCAGTTGTATTTAGGCAAATAGAAGGTGTTTTAGGTTGTTAGCTCATAAGATCCATAGAAATTATCTCATCGTGACAAACTCTTCTGCTGCTGTCGGATGTATTCCAATAGTACTGTCGAAATCTTGCTTAGTTGCCCCAGATTTAACTGCTACAGCAAGACCTTGTATAATTTCACCAGCATAATCTCCAACCATGTGGCAACCAATAACCTTATCCGTACTCCTTACGACGAGCAGTTTCATAAAAATTTTGGTTACACTGCCTCCCAATGTTTGCTTCATGGGTTTAAAATGGCTTCGATATACGTCTAGGTCTTTGGTAAATTTCTTGGATGCCTCCTCCTCTGTAAGACCTACAGAAGCTGAGTTTGGTTGACTAAATATAGCTGTCGGTATATTTGTGTAATCAACAGCTGTACGTTTGCCTGTAGCAAAAAAATTCGATAACGCCATACCTTCAGCTATCGCAACTGGCGTTAATTCTACCTTCCCTATAACGTCACCGATTGCATATATACTGCTTATATTAGTCTGGTAGAATTCATCAACAATTATTGTTCCGTTACTATTTGTTTGGATGCCTGCATTACTTAGACAAAGATTTTTTGTATTTGGAGTTCTCCCCGTAGCATACATAACCAAATCTGCTTCAACTTCCTTACCTTGCCCGAGCTTTACTTTGTACTTATACCTGGCGCTAGATTTTTCTTGAATATCTTGCTGTTGATTAACATCAACAGATTCAACCACATTAGAGAAATGTAACTTAACTCCATGATTTAAATACTCTTCTTTCAATTTATTTCTTACATCACAATCGAACCCTTTAAGGAAAAGCGAACCCCTATAAACAAGATGAGTTTCAACACCAAGCCCATTAAAAATCCCAGCAAACTCAACGGCTATATACCCTCCGCCAACAACCACAATTTTCTTAGGGAGTTCGTTTAAATAAAAAGCTTCATTTGAGGTGACAACTAAATTACTTCCTGGAAACTCCGGCACATATGGCTTTCCACCAGTTGCTATGAGTATGTTTTTTGCTGTGTATATTTTATTATTTATTTCTACTGAGTTTGCGCCGGTAATAGACGCTACGCCATGCATAATCTGCGCCCCAGAGTCTTCCAGTAGGTTTTTATATATTGCATTTAATCGTTCAATTTCTCTATTTTTGTTTTTTAGCAATCTTTCCCAGTTAAAATTTCGTCCTTTTATATCCCAACCAAACCCCTCAGCCTGATCAAAACTGTGACCATATTCTGATGCATAAACGAATAATTTTTTCGGAACGCATCCTACATTTACGCAAGTGCCACCAAGAGCCTGATATTCAGCTATTGCTACTTTCAGCCCCTTATTAGCTGACATTCGAGCTGTTCTTACACCGCCCGAACCGGCACCAATTACAAACAAATCAAAATCATATTTCATATGAAAATCTCAATAATTATTAGATGAAGGATTAAACCATGCTAACTTCGAGTGCAACGAAACTACCGAGCCAACAATAATTAATGTTGGCGCTTTAGCTCCACCCTTTCTCACCTTCTCAGGTAATGTTAAGAGGTCAGCTACATATAATTTCTGATTACTTGTTGTCCCTTTTTCTATTAATGCTGCAGGTGTTGCCGGGTTCATACCTGCCAACATTAGTTGCTCGCAAATTATTTCTAGGCCATTCAGGCCCATATAAAAAACTAAAGTTTGATTTGGAGCTGTTAGCTCCGACCACTCAAGATCCAAAATATTATTTTTTTGGTGACCAGTGATAAAACGTACAGATTGTGCGT
>JBLHWD010000063.1:0-5237 GCA_047628995.1 Saprospiraceae bacterium
AAGCGAGTCGAAGCTGTTGTTGCCCATGAATATTTTCATAACTGGTCAGGAAATAGGGTGACATGTAGGGACTGGTTTCAACTGAGCCTTAAAGAGGGTTTTACAGTTTTCAGGGATGCTGAATTTTCTGCAAGCATGGGCTCGTCGACTGTAAAGCGCGTACAAGACGTGAATTTTCTTCGCACTATTCAGTTCGCAGAGGATTCGGGTCCAACGGCACACCCTGTACAGCCTTTATCATATATGGAAATTTCAAATTTCTATACAGTAACTATTTATGAAAAAGGTGCTGAGATTGTCAGAATGATACATACATTACTTGGTGCTGATATATTTCGACAAGGATCAGATCTTTATTTCTCTAGGCATGACGGTCAAGCTGTAACGATAGATGACTTTGTTTCGACAATGGCTGAAGTGAGCGGTCGTGATTTTAGTCAATTTATGATGTGGTATCAAAAACCAGGAACTCCAGTGCTTTCCGTTAAAGGTGAATATGACTTTAAGGCTCAAATTTACCAGCTAAATTTTAAACAAACATGTAAAGCCCCAAGTATTGAGGGAGTCAAATCAAACTCTACTGGTCCGCACCATATCCCAGTGAAGATTGCTTTAGTGGGTACACAAGGTGCGTTGCCGCTTTCTAATAAAGGTGAAAAATTTTTACTTCTTGAACTCACGAAAGAAGAGCAAACCTTTTCTTTTGAGGGGATCAAAGAGCAACCAGTCCCATCATTACTCCAAGGATTTTCTGCCCCAGTTAAATTGAATTATTCCTATACCTCTGAGGATTTAGCTACGCTGATGTCAAGAGATAGTGATGGATTTAATCGCTGGAACGCATCGCAGCGATTATCTACAGATCTTATGGCCCCTATGCAGCTTGAATACCGAGAAAGTCGCCATTTAGAGTTAAACCAGTCGCTTTGTGATGCATTTTCAAGTGTCATTAAGGACCCCGGCGATGATCTGGCAATGCAGGCGCTTGTGCTAACGTTGCCTTCTGAGTCAACAATGGCTGAGCTTTCAGAGGAGATTGATGTCGAGGCAATTCATGCTGTCCGGACTTTTATGCTGCGTGAGTTGGGAAAAAATATGACCAATCAATGGCAAGACCTGTATTTTGACAACCTAGGTTCGGGCCCCTATGTTCACAACGGCAAGGAAGTGGGTAGGCGTAGTCTTAAAAACCTTGCTTTACGGTATCTTTCTAATGCAAAAACAGATGATTCCCTGCAGCTACTTACAAAGCAAATTACCAGCTCTGACAACATGACAGATCGACTTTCAGCTTTAGCTACTCTTATTAACGACCCCAGACCGAATGCTATAAACGCTGCAAATGAGTTATTAGATCAGTTTTATGATGATTGGAAACATGAGCCATTAGTTTTAAATCAGTGGTTTCAGCTGCAAGCGTCGTGCTCATTACCGGGGGGTCTAGAAAGGGTAGAGGGGTTGGTTTCGCACTCTTCATTTGACTTCAGGAACCCAAACAAAGTTAGGTCGCTTATTGGCGTATTTTGCTCGAGCAACCCGACTAATTTTCATTCTGATAATGGTGCTGGATATCAATTTCTTACAGAGCAGGTGCTCTCCCTGGATAAAATTAATCCACAGATTGCGGCAAGGATACTTGTACCTTTGACTCGTTGGCGCAGATTTCCCCAAGCGCGTGGAGAATCTATGAGAGCTCATCTAGATAAAGTTGTATCATTTAATGGATTGTCTAGAGACACTTATGAAATTGCTTCTAAGAGCCTTTAACGTGCTAGATTACTTTAAAAAGTCTAGAATTTTTTTAGCACTAGAGATTACGGTTATTATCTATGAATAAAATATTTGCTACTTGCCCAAAAGGCCTTGAGGAGCTACTAGCTAGCGAGCTGCAATCGCTTGGTGCTGAAAAAACTGGTTTGACTGTTGCTGGTGTTTTTGCCGAAGGCAGCTCCTCTTTTGCTTATAAGGCCTGTTTGTGGTCTCGTATTGCTAATCGGATATTGATGCCTTTAGCTAAATTTGATGTCGAAAATGATGATGATTTGTATCAAGGAGTAAAGGAGATTCCCTGGCATCTTCACACGACTCCCCGTGAGAGTATTGCCGTTGATTTCTCTGGGTCAAATGATGCGATACGTCACACTCAGTTTGGCGCACAACGCGTTAAAGACGCTATCGTTGATTGCCTTAAGGAGCGTTTTAACGACCGCCCTGATGTAGATCTCAAAACTCCTGATATCCGCATAAATGTTCGTTTATCAAAAAACCAAGCCAATGTTAGTTTGGACTTGTCTGGGGAAAGTTTACACAAGAGGGGTTATAGGGCAGCCATGGTCGCCGCCCCGCTGAAAGAAAACCTGGCTGCAGCATTACTTTTGCGGGCTGGTTGGCTGGATATCTCTTCAAAAGGCGGCGCCCTTATCGATCCAATGTGTGGCAGCGGCACATTACTTATCGAAGGTGCTCTAATAGCTGCCGATATCGCCCCAAATCTTAACCGAGAAAAATTTGGATTCCATCATTGGCTGCAGCATAAAAGTCACGTATGGGACGAGATTAGGCAGGAGGCAGTTGATAGATGCCAGACTGGGCTCACGAAAAATTTGCCAGAAATACGTGGTTATGACAAAGACTATCGAGCGACTAAAGCGGCTCAAGAAAATATCGAAGCTGCGGGACTAGACAAATATGTACGAGTAACATCCAAGCCGATGTCAGCCTTTAAAATGCCTACTCACACGAAGATAGAACACGGCTTAATGATCTGTAATCCGCCATATGGCGAGCGCTGGGGTGATGCAGAGGAGCTCAGACCCTTGTACCGGAGTCTTGGTGATCTAGTTAAAAAAGAATGTCCCGGATGGAAATTAGCGATACTGACCAGTAATTCTGAGTTAGCTGGAGAAATGCGACTTAGGTCGAATAAAAGGTATAAACTTTTTAATGGAGCTATTCCTAGCCAGTTTCACTTATACCAACTTCGCAGTGTATCTGAAAGGGAAGATAAGCCTCTTTCTGTCCCCTATGTCGCCGACAATGTTGAGCTGACAGAAGGTGCAAAAATGTTAACTAATCGCCTAAGAAAGAATTTTAGAAAATTAAATGCATGGATTAAAAAAACAGGTGTTAGCTGCTACAGGCTTTACGATTCAGATATACCAGAATATGCAGTAGCAATTGACGTCTATGGGGACGCTATCCATGTTCAGGAATATGCGCCACCATCGGATATTGAGGTACATCAGGCCGAAAAGCACTTAAGTGAGGTTCGTGAGGCAATAACGGAATATCTTCAAGGAAGCGTTACTCAAGTGTTCTTTAAAGAACGTAGGCGCCAGAAAGGTATTAATCAGTATCAGCGACAAGATCACCAGCCAAACAATAGATCTCTATTTAATATAACTGAGGAAAATGCTGTTTTTGAGATTAACTTAACAGCGTACCTGGACACCGGACTGTTTCTTGATCACCGACCGGCTCGCCGATTAATATATAATATGGCCAAGGGCGGGCGATTCCTTAACTTGTTCTGTTATACAGGCACCGCTTCTGTTTATGCTGCTTTATGGGGAGCTTCATCTAGCCTGAGTGTGGATATGTCGAGTAGCTACATTGATTGGGCGGAGCGAAACTTTATGCTAAACGGAATGTGCACTAGTAAGCATAAATTATTGAAAGAAGACTGCCTTAGTTGGATTAGCCAGGCTACAAGCGCGAAAGAAGAAGGTGATAAGTTCGACTTGATCTTTCTTGATCCCCCGACCTTTTCCAACTCAAAGAAAATGGACTCAGTGTTAGATATACAACGTGATCACGAAAAATTGATAGGCAGCGTAATGTCCATGCTGGCGATTGACGGAACTCTTATATTTTCTAATAATTTTAGAAATTTTTCTATGTCTGAAGGTGTGAAAGACGCTTACAAGATTGAAGACATAACCGATAAAACATTTGACCCGGATTTTCAAAGAAATAAAAAAATTCATAATTGCTGGCTAATCAATCACCATGAATAGCGTCCTCACACTGTATGTAGGCTCAAACTGCCATCTTTGCGAGCAAGCAAAGCGCCTTATAATTGACGTTTTGGATGGTACCAATTTTGAGCTCCGTGAAATTAATATCACAAGCAGTGAGTTACTTTTTGAGAAATACAAACTTAGAATACCTGTCATCGTCTCATCCGAAGGTCTCGAAAAGGCCTGGCCATTTACTTCTTGGCAGGTAAGGGCTCTGACCGGGCTAAACAACAAATAATTATTGCAGCCAATAGTGACAGGCGAGGCAAATAATAAGACACACGCTAAAGCGTATGTATTTGAATAAGGCGCTTGCCTAGATTTTCGCCTCGATAAAGAGAGGAGATTGCATCAGGTGCTTCATTGATGCCATGTAATATGTCTTCACGGTATTGTATTAACCCGCTACCTACCCATTTAGTTAGGGTCTCTAGTGCTTCTGGAAAGCGTTCCTTGTAGTCAAAAATTAAAAACCCCTGCATGCGAGCTCGGTTTACTAAAATCTGCCTTTCGTTTCTCGGTCCAGTAGGTAAAGGTTGCCAGCTACTAATCGAAGATGTACCGCAAATTACGATACGTGCGCCAACATTTAAGAGCTGCATAACAGCGTCGCTAATTTTTCCACCAGTATTATCAAAATATACATCAATTCCGTTAGGGCAAGCTTTAGAGAGATCCTGTTGGAATTCACTGCTCTTATAATCAATGGCTTGGTCGTACTGGTAGAGACCTTTACACAAGCTAACTTTTTCTTGGCCTCCAGTTATTCCAACTGTGTAGCATTCTTTTAGCTTGGCAATTTGACCAACACATGATCCAACAGCCCCTGCAGCAGTTGATACAACGACAGTTTCACCTGAGACTGGTTGGCCAATTTCTAATAGCCCAAAGTAAGCGGACATGCCATTTATACCAAGAACTCCTAATGAAGTTGATATAGGTAGATGATGAGAATTTATTTTTCGATCTATGGTATCTACCTCAACTAATGCGTATTCTTGCCATCCAAATAGCCCCGTAACAAATTCTCCTTTTGAAAAATTAGGGTGGCGTGATTCTACGACTATACCGGTGGCAAAAGATTTCATGACACTGTTTAATGCTACTGGTTCTGCATAGTTGCCAATAGCACTGACCCATCCTTTCATTGCTGGTTCCACTGAAAGGAATATGTTGCGAACAAGAATTTGGCCATCTAAAATTTCAGGGGTTATATTT
>JBLHWD010000064.1:0-5085 GCA_047628995.1 Saprospiraceae bacterium
TTGGCACTCAACAACCAGTCCTGTTGGAAGATGTGTTATTCGGATAGCTGAGTCTGTTTTGTTAACATGCTGACCCCCTGCACCCGAAGCGCGAAAAGTATCAATGCGAAGGTCTCCTTTTTTGATATCAATATCATCTAGTGACTCTACTTCTGGCATAACTGCAACAGTGCAGGCAGACGTATGTACTCGACCTTGCGACTCAGTATCAGGAACTCTTTGAACGCGATGGGCTCCAGACTCAAATTTCAACTTAGAATAAACGCCCTGCCCTACAATTAAGCTAATAACTTCCTTGTAACCACCATGATCACCTAAGTTCTCGCTAATAATTTCTACCTTCCATTTTTGGCTCTCAGCATATTTACAATACATACGAAACAAGTCGCCCGAGAAAATCGCTGCCTCATCGCCGCCAGTACCTGCGCGAATTTCTAAAAACACATTCTTCCCATCATCTATATCTTTTGGCAACAAGAGCTTCTGTATTTCAACCTCAACATTAGACAGGTCTTCTTTTCCTAATATCAACTCTTCTTCAGCCATACCTCTAATCTCGAGGTCACAGTCTTTAAGTAGTAACTTTGCTTCGGCTATTACTTTTTCAATCAATACATAACTCTCATAGGCTTGAACAATTGGCTCATGTTCAGCATATTCTTTCGAAAGCTCACGAAAATAATTTTGATTGCCTATCACAGTGGGGTCAGCCAAAAGTGCAGTCACTTCTTCATGGCGATCAGCTATAAATTGTAATTTTTCTAAAATAGATTCTTTCATCAATACGCTTTTTCTTATTTGTTTGGTTGCTTTTTTCTCCGCAATAAACTGCCTGGCTATTGGTCTACTTCATCTTCATTTGACTCCTGTAATCCAAATAAATCGCTGGCTAAACGAATATGGTCTTTTCGCCCTTGCTCTCCTGCCTGCTTCAATCTTCTTGATGGGGTATGCATTAATTTATTCGTCAAGTTTCTTGCCAAGCTTCTTAGCACATCTTCTGGATTTTGGCCTGACTGCAAAGAAAGCAAAGCCTTTTCAGTTTCAGCATCGCGAGTTTCTTCTAAATTTTTGCGGAAAGCTCGAATCATGTTTACCACATCAAGACCCTGTAATTGAGCTTTCCAATCATTCACTCCATCCTCTATAATTTTCTCTGCTTTACTTGCAGCGCTTTCTCGGGAACGCATATTTTCAAGAATTACCTCCTGAAGGTCATCTACGGTAAAAAGGTAAATGTCATCCAAGGCCGCTACCTCTGGCTCAATGTCCCGAGGTACCGCTAAATCCAACATAAACATAGGTTTATGTCTGCGTTTTTTTATTGCTGATTCTACCGCCCCTTTGCCAAGTATAGGCAACTGACTTCCTGTGGATGAAATGAGGATATCTGCTTTTTCAAGAAATTCGGGGATATCAGAAAATAAGATTGCATGAGCACCGAATTCTTCAGCTAAACCTTCAGCTCTGCTGAGAGTTCGATTAGAGACAGTAATACTACCTACCTGTTTCTCTAGCAAATGCTTTGCTACTAACTCAATAGTCTCTCCAGCCCCAATCAAAAGCACATGAACATCTTTCAAGTTAGAAAAAATTTGCTGTGAAAGGCTTACAGCCGCATATGCAACGGAGACAGGATTCTGTCCAATGGCTGTTTCAGTGCGCACGCGCTTTGCGACAGAAAACGCTTGCTGGAAAAGCTGGTTAAGCTTCGCGGCAACTGTTCCGGCCCCCTGTGCTACAGCATAAGCTGACTTGAGTTGCCCTAATATTTGAGGTTCGCCCAGTATCATTGAATCCAACCCGCTAGCAACCTTCATCATATGCCTTGCAGCATCCACATCTTTATGAACGTAATAACAATTAGAAAGTTTATCGGGTGACAGCTGATGATATCCCACAAGCCAATCCAGAACTTTGCCAGCACTTTCATGGGAGTCATTAAGCTCAACAAAGTATATCTCTGTGCGGTTGCAGGTAGACAGAATAGCAGCTTCACTGACGCCAGCAATCTCAATTAAATTACACAGCGCCTTAGTCATGATTTCCGGCGCAAAAGCCACCTTTTCTCGAACATCAAGAGCTGCAGTGCGGTAGTTTATTCCAAGCGTGTAAATAGTCATTAACTCAATACTTAGGGGCTGGGCTGCAATTGTCCAGCTCTAAGGCTTTAAAGACAAGAAGTATTCGGTCAATATTTAGCTAACACTAAAGCTTTTGTTATTGTTAAAGTATCTAGCTGCTTTCTTAATACGCAATCAGAAATAATATACGAAATATATGACTAGCTTCCCTCTCCCCATTCTAATGATACCGCTGTGTGGACTTTTCATGTACGGCTGCAGCAGTTACAGCCCAGATAAAAGTATTGATGCTCAAGCTCAACAAATACATCTATCTAGGCCAGCTCCAGTCGCTTCAAATAACATACAAACAATTTCCCTTCAGGAAAAAATATTAAGAAAAAAGAGTTATACAGTTGCCTCGTTTTCCGAAAATACTCTATATGACTTGCTTGCAGCGGAACTAGGTAGCCTTAGGGATAACAGAAGTTTTTCTCAAGAAAAATACAGCACTCAGGCAAGGTTGACTAGAGACCCCGGAGTGGTTGAAAGGGCCGCCAAAATGGCTGCCCACTATAATAACTCAGTTCTATCACTGGAAATGACCAAACTATGGCTGGAAGTAGAACCAAGCAGAATAAAGGCATTTAGCATGTATGCTATAAGTCTATTGAGGTCTGGTTTCGTTGATGAGGCAATTCCCCATATAGCACTTACACTTAAGCACGGCGATACTGCCCCGCTAATAGAGCTATTTACCTCTTACTCGAACGCAGAAACAGATCAGTTGCTAAGTTATTATAAAACAATAGAAGCACAAAACCCTGACAATTTTTTTCTAAGAATGGTCAATGCGAGCCTTTTGCATGACAAAGGTCTTATTGAAGAATCTCTTGAAATAACCAACCAGCTGTTAAAGAGCATTGGTAAAGACCACGTACTTTTTGATTCAGTCTTTGAGCTGGAAATTCTGAATCTTTTTAGGCAAGGAAAAGAAAATGAAGCCAATCTTCTTTTAGGTCAATCATCAATGGATGAGGAGCGGAAAAGGCGGCTAAACATTAAATCTGCAAAAGGCTCGCTAGAAAAAAATCTTCAGACTGGACACCAAAAATTAAAGATATTGCTTGAACAATACCCAAATGATGAGGAAATTATTTATTTGTTAGCCTTTGCAAGCAAAGCGCTTAGCCTTGATGTTGCAGCGGTTAAATTGTTTGAACGCATCATTCAGACCAATGCTAACAATTGGCGCTCTCATCGCGCCCATTTCGAACTAGGAGAACTGCATAGAGCTCAAGGAAACAACATAAAGTCTATTTTTCATCTTCAAAGGTATCTCGAAAATACTAATACAGGACATGTGAAGAGGCAGGGAAATTTTTATAGGGTTGCAAGCGCCTCATCTTTACTAATGGAGTCAATGACTTCGAAGGAAGAAGTAACCAAGCTTCGCTCTATTTTTCGCGGACTTCGCACTAAGGTTGCTCTGCTCTCTCGCATGATGTTCGTTATGGAAGGTCAAATACTGATTGAGCAGCTACTATTAAACGATGGATATAATCTTTTAAGCGAAGCCATATTTAAGCACCCAGGTGACACAGGCTTCCTTTACGTGCGGTCACTTATTAGCGGGCTTCTCGGAGATTACTCTCGCTCAGAGGATGACCTAAGAGCCCTTCTTATAATTAATCCTGATCATCCTATAGCGCTTAATGCTCTAGGGTACTCTATGACAATTCACAGCGATCGGTATGATGAAGCTCGTGCATTGATACTAAAATCCCTCAGACTGGCCCCCGAAGCAGCAGAAACGTTAGACAGCCTAGGCTGGGTTTACTTTCAACAAGGCAATCATACGGAAGCCATAAAATACTTAACTCAAGCACTATCATACCTTTCAAAACCTGAGCCTGAGATTTACTCCCACCTGGGTGAGGTGCTTTGGGTTATAGGGGAAAAAAATAAGGCTAAGTCGGTATGGGAGCAGATCTTACGACAGGATCCAAGCAACATTATTATTAACAAAACTCTTAAGCGGCTTGAGGTAGAATGAGCCTATGCAACGAATTATTTTTTTACTACTTATTTTCATAATCAGCTCGTGTGCCTCTAACAAAGATTATTCATCTATTAGTTCTGTCGATTGGGAGCAGCATTTTAATCAATTAGAAGGACTAAACCATTGGAAGCTAAAAGGAAAACTAGGTTATAGGGATTCGAAAAAGGGTGGTAGTGTATGGATACACTGGAAACAACAAGGAAAGAATTTTGACATTAAGCTAAGCGGGCCCTTGGGGGTTGGGGCAACTAAAATCTCCAGAAATCAACATCATTCCCAATTACATCGTGGAGAAAACCAACTGCATAGCGCGACTACAGCCGAAGAACTCACCAAAACTCTATTTGGATGGCAGTGGCCGGTAGAGCAACTTCTATTTTGGGTCAAAGGGATTCCTGATCCAGCCACACTCATAACAGCATCTAAGCATAATAAAGATGGGACTTTGAGCTCGTTAGAACAATCAGGCTGGATATTACAGTTTTTTGACTATCAGCAGACAGAAGGCTGGACACTGCCAAGAAACATAAAGGGCGCAAAAGGTGCATATCAATTTAATTTGAAAATAAAAAAATGGCACCCCAATTAAAGAGCCTCAATGAAACTATCGCTCCCTTCTCCAGCAAAGCTTAACCTCTTTCTCCACATAACTGGACGTCGCGAGGATGGTTATCATAATCTACAAACATTATTCCAGTTACTGGATTACGGTGTTCATCTTGAAATTGAAACCAATAATAGCGGGGAGATTCAATTATCATCTACATTAAAAATTATCGCTAAAACAGAAAATCTTGTTTTTCGTGCTGCTAAAGCTATTCAGAAATACACCAAGTGCACTTACGGAGCGAATATATTTTTAGATAAAAAGCTTCCTATAGGGGGAGGTTTGGGGGGTGGAAGTAGCAATGCCGCTACAACACTTGTCGGGTTAAACCGCTTATGGGGGTTGAATTTATC
>JBLHWD010000065.1:0-5084 GCA_047628995.1 Saprospiraceae bacterium
ATCGGTTTTCATCTCATATTTGGTTGTCTTGTTTTGACTAAAAACTTGCCTGATATTTAGGTCACTTTTAAGATTGCCCCAATCAGCCGATAGAATTCCACCTAAAGTTAATGGCGATATTCTAGGTAAATTTTCTCCATTTCTATTTTTAGCTCTTACGTAGTCACCCCAAATATTTACGCTATAATTTTTGCTTAAATCAAAATTACTTTGGAATTCAAAACCATAAAATTCAGCAGGAATATTTTGATATTCATAGACACCTATTTCTTCACTTTCTTCCTCTCCTTCGTGTAGGTGTTTTTGTGTTTTTCCAGAATTCAACAAAGCTATATAGCTATTAAAGCGAGTATAGTAAGGAGAGACTGAAAAACTATTTTTTTCACCACTCCACTTAATTGTTGTGTCTATAGAGTTTGAGCGCTCCTCACTGAGACCTCTATTCCCATGTTCAATAGTTTCTGTAGCGTGATGGTGGCCATATGAAAAAAGTTCGTTGTGGGCTGGGGCTCTTTGTGTGTGACTCAAGTTAAATTGCAATAACCAGTCAGCGTTCAATTGGGACGATGTGCCTAGTGATATGTTGGAAGTATTAAAAGTTTTTTCAGAATCTTTGAAGTTGGTTGAGTTCTCTTCGCCACCTGAAGCTTCACAATTAGCACTTTCAGTGTAATCAACAGTGCACCCGTCATCACTAGAAAAGTCGTTTGAGTTGTATCTGGTGTAGCCCTGTCTAAAGCCAAATATAAACCCTTGATCATTTACGGAAAAATTTTCTAGTAAGTATAAAGACATAGTCTTGCTGTCATTGTTAGCGATCATAGGAGCACCTTGATCTTTCGTAAATCTTGATGTACCAAAATCAAGACCTATAACGCCCGCCGATTGATTAAAAAAGGAATGGGATAGTTCAAATTTACCTTCATAGGTTGACTTGAAAAAATCAGAACCAACAGTACCGCTCGGCTCAATTTCGGCGTGCTCGTAATCACTATAACTTGTCTTGAATTTAAAATTGCTAACAGCAGATGTTAGGTTATTATTCTCGTAAACATAATCGTATCGATCAGACTTCACATCAAATTTGCCTCCATTTTCAATCGGATTTCCGTACTCCATACGATTCTTTTTATATGAAAATCCGGTATACCCATCATCAAGGATATAGGATGCTCCAAAAGCCCCACCATAGCTGTCGTTATAGGAGCTGTTCAAGGTGTTTTTTCCATTAGCAGACCTTGCAAGAGGCTCGCCCTCAAGCGCTCTTGATGCGCTGAGTTTTGATGATACTGAGTTTCCAGGTATTTTTAAATTTTTACTGTCTCTCTTAAATCCATCAAAATGAAACATAACATTCCGAAAACCATATTCCGCTGAAAGAGAGTCAGTGCTCTCCCTGGACGAGCCGCCATGACTTAATCCAAATACGCCATTAAGCCCGTCAGTAAATCCACCAGGAATAGTGCGATCAATTATATTGATAGTTCCTCCTACTGAGCCACCACCATAGATGACTGAAGCAGGCCCCCTGATAATTTCAATTTGTTCTGAAGATATACTATCTGCTACCACAGCATGATCACCTGACATGCTAGATACATCGTTAACTGCCATGCCGTTAGTTAAGATCTTTACTCGGTTGCCGCCCATCCCTCTGATCAATGGCCTCCCAACATTATCGCCCCAGGAGCTATTGCTGACACCTGGTACTTTATCTAAATTTTCACCTAGGGATGATGTGTTAGAGTTTTGTAGATTTCTCCCATTTATGATGTGGATGGGAGAAACGAGTTCATGAGAGGGCAGCTGAAGTGGGTTAGCTGTCACTGGTATTTCTTGTATGTTAATTGTCAAGTTTTCAGCTCGAACGGAAAAACATAAAACAGAAGTGCAAAAAATTGAAGCACATAAAATAAATGCACGCATAATAGAATTCCTATAAAGAATTTAATTAAAAAATAAGTTAGTGGTTAATTAAAATTTCTATCTAGGTATTCTTAAGGTGCTCGAGGCTGCTGTAAAACATTTGAGGTATGTGCGACACGAATGACATTTAAGGTAATGCCATTGACGTATGAGTAAATGGGTAGATTGAGGTTAAAAGTACTAAAAGGAGCAAATAACTTGAGTGCGTGTTGGCCCGCATTGCAGTCTTCGCATTCAATCCCATCCTCATGATTAGAATGCTCAATGCCATGCGCCATGCCAGCCTGTATGCTGAATAACAGGGCAAGTGATAGCAGGAGTGATGGTAGTATTTTTATGTTCATGAGGCCTTGGCTACGAAAATACGGCCCAAGTGTACAGTATATGCAATTAACAAAACAATATTAAAGTCATATTGCCCTCTCTACTCAGCTTTTGCGCAGACTGCTCTCAGCACTATCTCCTTGGAGGAGGAAGAGGCATGTGCAGAAGGGTAGCTCCATTTGCTGTCAGGTGTATTTTTGATCAAGCTTCTCCCTTGTCCCTTTTTCCCTTGATGGAATATCCAAGTGAGACCCTTTTCTCTTGATAACTTGCAGTCACCTTGGGTATAAACTGTGACAGACAAATCTCCAAATACCGGCTTCGCGTAGTCTGTTAACGCATAGTAATACACATACCCATCAGCTTTTTTGATCCTGTTAAAATCTATATAGATCACATTTCGACTGCCTGTACTTTCAGCCACTTTGCTCCATTCGCTATAGGAGGGAGTCGAGAGCATCAGCATAGATATTAATAAGAATAGTTTTTTTATATCATTTACCTGTTAAGATTTATCCCCCTGCAGACCCCGCTTTAGCAGTAGCCCCAGAGAGACATTATTATTTTATTTAAAGGCCTTTAAGGACCTGACTGTAAAGCTGGATAACTTCTTTATCCGAAACCACTACCTGAATTATGGAACATCAATGACCTTAGATCTAGATGTAAAAGAAGAGATTCAAAAGGGCTATCGTGAGTTTTTAAAGACCAATGAGTTACGCCCCAGGAAAGGCCAAAAACAAATGATTGCTGCGGTTGCTAACACTATAGGTAGCATTAAGCAGGATGAAGAAGGCCGCAGAATTTCTGACAATG
The DNA here is from genome assembly GCA_047628995.1 of Saprospiraceae bacterium. Lineage (GTDB taxonomy): Bacteria > Pseudomonadota > Gammaproteobacteria > Pseudomonadales > Porticoccaceae > Porticoccus. The sequence goes on from JBLHWD010000065.1 coordinate 3,067, forward strand.
GCATTTGTGTGATCGAAGCAGGAACAGGAACAGGTAAAACTATTGCATACCTTTTGTCTGTGCTTCCTTTGGCGAGATTGCTAGGTAAGCAAGTTGTTGTTGCCACTGGGACAGTCGCCCTCCAAGAGCAATTGGTCAGCAAAGATATACCTTTGTTGTTAAAAAGTGCTGGATGGGATTATAGCGTTAGTCTCGTAAAGGGTCGCGGAAGGTATCTCTGTCCTTTAAAACTGGAGCAGTGTCTTGATGCCGCTAAAGCAAAAGATAGCGGCGTTTTTATGTTTGAAGACGAGATATCTTTTAATCCAACAGCAAGCCTGATAGCAAGTTACCGCGATATGGATCAGTCTTTACAGGCAGGAGACTGGTTGGGTGATAGGGATAGCTGGCCTGATGTTTTTGAGGATGTAGACTGGCGACCGCTCACAGTAGATCGCCGCCAGTGCACAGGTAGACGCTGTCGATTTATTGCAGAATGTTGTTTCTTTAAGGCCAGAGATGAGCTTGAAAAATCTGAATGTATTGTCGCCAATCATGACCTAGTAATGGCTGACCTGGCATTAGGTGGAGGAGTAATTTTACCTGCTCCAGAAGATACTATATACATCTTTGATGAAGCTCATCGCATAAGCGCGACAGCGCTGAATCATTTTTCGAGTCAGTGTCGCTTGAAAAATACAATGAACTGGTTAGGTCAAATAAAAAAGCAAATAGCGGGTAAATCTTCGCTTTTAAAGGACACTCCAGATATACAAAAAATCCTAGAAAAAATAGGTATAGCCGCCGGAACATCCGAAACATTATTGGGTTTGAGTTACTCTATTTTTGAAAATTTATTAAATGAAAATGATACCTCTTCTTCTTGGTGTTTTCCTGGTGGCGATCCAGGAGATGATGTAAGAGAAACTGCTGAAAATATATCAGAAGAATTAGGAATCCTGTCTTCCCTGACAAAAGGGTTATTAGATAGCCTAGGTGAGGCTATGGATGAGCCTCATTTTCCTATTCCGCGAGTAGACCTAGAGCAGTTATTTCAACAGACAGGAACCTGGCAGAGCAGAATTGAGGCAGTCCAGCGATTATGGAAAAGCTATGCGCAAAACCCCCTTATTAATTCTATAAGCGGAAAAGCCAGCGGTCTAAAAAATCACCTTGAGCGCTCTCCTAATGCCCGATGGCTTTCTCTTGAGCAATCAAATTCAGGTAATTTAGATATTTGTTTGTCTTCGTCACCAACAGATGCTGGAGGTATATTTCAGACCAATTTATGGAAGCAGTGTTACGGTGCTGTACTTACCTCGGCTACATTGAGAACATTAAACAGCTTTAATAATTTTAAAAATCGTACTGGTTTATCTGTTCAGGCAGAATGCATGTCAGTGGAAGGAGCTTTTGATTTTTCTTCTGCAGGAGTGTTGTCAATTCCAGATATTGGAGCTGATCCAAGTGATTCAGTTGGCCATACAAATGCATTGATTGAAAAAATGCCAGAACTAATTGATTGGAATGAAGGCACCTTAGTTCTCTTCTCTTCTCGCCGACAGATGGATTTAGTTTCACAAGGATTATCTGTAGACTTCAAAGAAAGCGTGCTTACCCAAGGTCAATATGGGCACCAAGAAATTGTACGTCGTCATAAGCTTGCCATTGACGAGGGGCGAGGAAGTGTTATTTTTGGACTGGCAAGTTTTTCTGAGGGCATGGATTTCCCCGGAAACTATTGCCGACATGTTATTATTGCAAAGATACCTTTTTCAGTCCCAGATGACCCTATTTATTCGACAGTATCTGAATGGATAGAGGAGCAGGGCGGAAATCCATTTATGGATTTAATGCTACCTGAAGCATCTATTCGATTACATCAAGCATGCGGTAGATTAATTCGTACAGAAGCAGATACAGGCAGAGTTACAATTTTAGATCGACGGGTTATCACTAAGCGATACGGAAAACAATTACTAGCTGACCTGCCATCGTTTAGTAGAGATTTCTCTTAGATCACAAGTATTTAAGGTCTC
>JBLHWD010000066.1:0-5071 GCA_047628995.1 Saprospiraceae bacterium
TACATGTAGATCAGTCAGTTAAGCATGTTCCGGGTGGTATAGATACACAGGAAGATTTAGAATATGCAGTTAGATTTTTAGAAAAACTATCATAGGTTAAAGCAAGTGAGAGATCCCATTAAGGTTTTATTTGTATGTCTCGGAAACATATGTCGTTCGCCTACTGCACATGGTATTTTTGAAAAAAAAACCATCGATCAGGGGCTGCAGGGTAGTATTGTTGTAGATTCCGCTGGAACAGGGGATTGGCATATAGGGAAATCGCCAGATAAAAGAGCCTGCAGGGCTGCTTCCCAGAACGGATATAACATTACACAACTAACAGCTCGCCAGGTTAAGCCAGAAGATTTTTTTAAATTTGATTATATTTTAGCTATGGATAAGAAAAATCTGTCAGACCTCATGGCTATGGCTCCTCCAGGTTTTATAGGGCATTTAGGACTATTTCTTGATTATGGTGACAGTGATCTCGCAGAGGTTCCGGATCCATATAGCGGCAGAGAAGAAGATTTTGTAGAGGTGTTGAGGCTCATAGAGGATGCCACTAATGGCCTACTGAGGCATCTATCTAGGCAGCTATCTTGATGCTTCAGGTCACAGAAAAATTTTCTCTTCACAAGCATAATACATTTGGGTTCCCGTCAGTTGCTGAATTTTTTTGTTCTGTCTCTACTGAAGGTGAGTTGTCTGAGGCGCTTGCTTGGGCTAAAAAACGAAAGATAGTCACAACCATCTTGGGCGATGGGAGCAATGTCGTGCTGACTGGCGATTTGGCAGGATTGGTAATTAATATAGCGATACTGGGGGTTGAGCTGGTCTCTCAGGATAAAGATGACCTAGTAATAAGAGTGGGTGCAGGCGAAAACTGGCATCAGCTAGTTCTAAAAACTTTAGAGATGGGCTGGAATGGCCTTGAAAATTTATCGTTAATACCTGGTTGTGTTGGTGCAGCTCCCATTCAAAATATTGGAGCATACGGTGTAGAACTAAGTGAAAGATTTGATTCTCTTGAGGCCATGCATAAGGCAACAGGAGATATTAGAAAGATGGATTCTAGTGACTGTCAGTTTGGTTATCGTGAGAGTGTTTTTAAAAGAGCAGGTCAGGATGATTATGTTATTACAGCAGTCAATCTACGCCTCTCTACAAAACCAAATATTTGTATTGAATACTCTGCCTTGAAGCAGTCACTGATGAGGCTCCACTCGCAGCTGCAGATGAAGCATGGCATGAGCTTTCATGACACTTTAACTCCAAAAATGATTTCTAATCTGGTGTGCTCTATTCGTCGCTCCAAGCTTCCAGATTTGAAATATACGCCTAATGTGGGAAGTTTTTTTAAGAACCCAGTTATTAGCTGTGAGGCCGAAATTGCCCTTAAAGAAAAAAATTCAGATCTAGTGAGTTATGATTTATATGATGGCAGTATGAAAATTGCCGCCGGGTACTTAATTGAAAAGGCTGGCTGGAAGGGGCTTCAAAGAAGCGGGGTAGGGGTCCATGACCAGCAAGCCCTTGTGCTTGTTAGCTACGGTGGTTGCGGGAAAGAGCTGTTGTCTTTAGCGACAGATATTCAGAATTCCGTGATGAAAAAATTTGGAATTGCGTTAGAAATTGAGCCTAGGATTTACAAATAGACATGCCTGAAGATATCGCATCTTTTGATTTTAAATCTTTTCTTAAAGGGCTGACCCAAAGACCGGGCATCTATCAAATGCTAGGTGAAGATCGAGAAATCCTTTACATTGGGAAAGCTAAAAATCTACGTAAACGTATTGCTAGTTATTTTTCTAAAACAAAGTTAACAGCAAAAACTCAAGCACTAGTAAATCGTATTGTTACTATTGATGTAACAGTTACTCAGACAGAAATTGAAGCTTTGTTACTTGAGCAAAACCTAATTAAGCAAAATCTTCCTCCATATAATATTTTATTAAGAGATGATAAATCTTACCCATATATATTCCTCTCAGATCAAGATAAATATCCACAATTATCATTTCATCGAGGGAAAAAAAGAAAGGCAGGTAGTTATTTTGGGCCATTCCCCAGCGTTCAAGCTGTACGTGAAAGTATGAGCTTTTTGCAGAAAACATTTAAAGTTAGGCAGTGTGAAGATAGCTTTTTCAAGAATCGGTCTCGCCCCTGCCTGCAGTATCAAATTAAACGCTGTACGGCTCCCTGTGTTGAGCTAGTAACCCCCCAAAATTACCAGCAGGATGTTGAACACACAAAAATGTTTCTTGAAGGAAAAAGCGATAACCTCATTAAAAAATTTGAAATAGAGATGGATGTATCGTCAAAGAACCTTAACTTTGAGGCTGCTGCTACTCTACGAGACCAGATAACCGCATTAAGAAAAATACAGGCAGAGCAAGTTGTTGAATCAGGCAGTGGAAACATTGATATTTTGGCTGGGGCCCAGGAGGGTCATCAGGGCTGCGTGCACATTTTATATATAAGACAAGGAAGGATTCTAGGAAGCAGAACATTTTATCCACGGACCCCGCTAGCAGTATCTTCCGAAGAGGTTTTAGAGCATTTTATTCCTCAGTACTATCTGAGAGATGGTGGGAAAATAGGTGATTTTCCAAAAGAAATTATTGTAAATATAAAGCTCGACGACAGCCAGCTCTTTGCATCAGCAATATCATCTGTCGCAGGCAAAAAAGTCGAGTTTAAGCATGGGGTTAGAAGTGTAAGGGCAAAGTGGGTCAAGCTAGCTGAACAGACCGCCAACCAAAATCTTAAGAGCCTCATTGCCTCTAAAAAGAATTTTCTTAAAAAATTTGAATCTTTGCAAAATTTATTGGGCCTACAAGAACTACCGGGTCGAATTGAATGCTTTGATGTAAGTCATAGTAGCGGGGAGGCGACCGTTGCCTCTTGCGTCATTTTTGATACTAATGGGCCCCTAAAGTCCGACTATCGTCGCTTTAATATCAAAGATATAACAGCAGGAGATGACTATGCTGCAATGGAGCAAGCCTTATCTAGGCGATATAAGCGATTGCAAAAAGGAGAGGAAAATCTCCCAGATATTTTATTAATAGATGGTGGTATAGGCCAGCTCAAAAAAGCTATTAATGTGCTTAACGATTTTGGTGTTATTGGGGTGCATGCTATAGGCATAGCCAAGGGAAAAACAAGAAAAGCTGGATTTGAGACACTCTTTGTTCCTTCCTTGCCGGAGTCAAACGAGCATAAGAATGAATTTACAGAGCTAATGATTGATAACGGCTCCCCAGCACTCTTGTTGATTCAGCAAATCAGAGATGAGGCGCATCGTTTTGCGATAACTGGCCATAGACAGCGAAGGGATAAAAAACGTAGAAGTTCAACCCTTGAAGGGGTAGAAGGTGTCGGCCCCAAGCGTCGACGTGAATTATTGCGCTTTTTTGGAGACATCAAAGAGGTGAAGCGCGCAAGTGTTGCTGAACTTATGCGCGTCCCAAATATAAGCACCAAAGTGGCTGAGACTATTTACAGTGCTCTTCATAATGAGTAAATTGTAGGTCTTGTTGATTAGATTTTTCGGTAGTAAAAATATGTGGAATTTGCCAAATATACTAACTCTTTTACGCATCCTGTTGATCCCAGTTTTTGTTTTTGTTTTTTATCTACCCTGGGAATGGAAGCATTTAACTGTTGCAGCAATTTTCGGTATTGCAGCGGCGACTGACTGGCTGGATGGTTACTTGGCGAGGAGGCTTGATCAATTTACTCCTTTTGGTGCTTTTCTAGACCCTGTTGCTGACAAACTTATTGTTTCTGCTGCATTACTGGTTTTGCTTCAGACGCATCCAACCCCGTTATTTGTTTTCCCTGCGTTGGTTATAGTGAGCCGAGAGATTGTTATATCTGCCCTGCGAGAGTGGATGGCCGAGGTTGGAAAACGAACAAGTGTGGCTGTAAGCTACCTGGGGAAAGTAAAAACTACCCTCCAAATGACTGCTATTACAGTGCTTCTTGCTGTAGACCCAGCCAAACATCCTGAATGGGATATAGTTGGGACCGTATTACTATATGTTGCAGCTATTCTTACTTTGTGGACTATGGTCATTTATCTTCGGGCCGCATGGCCTGAGTTATCTTCAGCCCCCGATTCTCAGGGAAAAGTATAAATTTTTTTATTATGTTGAATAATGACTCCTTCAGACTGTTCTTTGACTCACCTCTCGGTTACAATTCTGCCTCCAAAAGGCGCGGTGGCAGAGTGGTCATGCAGCTGACTGCAACTCAGTGTACGCCGGTTCGATTCCGACCCGCGCCTCCATCTAAACTAGAGAATAGAGCGCCTTTGCGACTAAACTCTTTAAGGTAGGTATTAGTAAGCTCAGTCCATCCACTAAATATGCCCGGATGGCGAAATTGGTAGACGCAAGGGACTTAAAATCCCTCGGTGGCAACACCGTGCCGGTTCGATTCCGGCTCCGGGCACCATTATACAATCCATTAACATCCGAATACGTTCTTAAGTCCCCGTAATTGTTACTTTTTCTCCGATACTTGATACATCGTGGTCCGATATAATCCGTTGCCACCACATGAAATACCTGAATAGTAATCTTTTAGCTTAAGGCGAAAGTCAGAGCGTACCCGCCTCATTTTCTTACGCAGTTCGTCCTTGTCATCGGCTTTGACGATAGTGCAGATATTTTTCAAGGCGTCGTTTATGTCAGCGTGTGCAGTGCCGTTTACGGTCAGTGATAAAGTGGCAATGGCAATGGCAATGGAAGTTTTAACTATTTTCAACATGGTTAAGCCCTCGAGTTAAGTTGTTAACCGATTTCGTTAGGCGTATTAGACCCCTATTGAGACGCGTTAAAGGTCTAAGTTTCAATACCTAGGTATGGATTGTTATACGCATAGTTCAGGGGGCAAGTTCACGCAGAGGACACCGAGCAGAATTATTTTTAAGATCGAATAATTTCATCTGTTTTTACTCGGCGCTTTCTGCGCCCTTGGCGAGAACTGTTTTTAATTTTCACCACAGAGTTCACAGAGGAAATGATTACTAAAATCGAATGATTTCTTGCGTTTTTCTTCTGTGATCTGTGCCTCTGTGGTG
>JBLHWD010000067.1:0-4976 GCA_047628995.1 Saprospiraceae bacterium
CCGACCAATTCTGTGAACATAGGCCTCATTATCATAAGGAATATCGTAGTTGATTACATGGCTTATTCGTTCAACATCCAATCCTCTAGCGGCTACATCCGTAGCAACAACTATATCTACCTGTCCTTTTTTTAATCGATTTACAGTACGCTCACGAAGTGTTTGGCTCAGGTCGCCATTGAGAGGGGCTGCTGAAAATCCCCTAGCTTCAAGTTTTTCAGCAACTTCAGATGTGGCGGATTTTGTGCGAACAAAAATTAGCATGCCATCAAACTCTTCTACTTCGAGTATGCGGGTGAGAGCCTCCATTTTTTGGTGGCCTTTGACTATAAGGTAAAATTGCGTGATGCGCTCAACAGTTTTTGTTTTTGATGCAATGCTAACTTCCTTGGCATCACCTAAATATTTTTTTACAACCCTGCGTATAGCTGGCGGCATTGTTGCTGAAAAAAGAGCTCTTTGACACGTATCGGGTGTCTCTGCCAGAATTGTTTCAACATCAGCGATAAAGCCCATTCGCAACATTTCATCCGCTTCATCTAAAACCAGAGCATTTAGTTGATTGAGTATTAGGCTGCGCCGTCTTATGTGATCAAGTATCCTTCCTGGTGTACCAACAATTACTTGAGCTCCACGCCTCAATCCACGCAACTGTACGCTCATGTCTTGACCGCCATATATAGGTAGGACATGAAAATTTTTAAGATTTCTAGCGTAAGTTTGGAATGCCTCAGCGACTTGAATTGCAAGCTCACGAGTTGGCGTGAGCACTAGAATTTGAGGAGTTTTTTGTGCGACATCAAGGCGGCTCAGCAAAGGCAATGCAAAGGCTCCTGTTTTTCCAGTACCTGTTTGGGCAACACCAAGCAGATTCTCTCCATTTAATAGTATGGGGATACTTTGCGCCTGAATGGGCGATGGCTGCTCATAGCCAAGTTGCTTTACTGCTTTAAGTACTGAGGCAGAAATGCCCAGTGATTCGAAATCGGGGGGTAGCATATAAATGGGACCTATTTTGCTTGTATCTTGAGCTTAAAAAGCTAGATTAGATAAAGCTGGCAAGTATACGCCTATCACTTTGAAGGAGAAAGGATTTTTGTCTGTAGGGTTAATGGTTTCAGAGTTTTTGAGCAGATAGCACTCAGTACAAGCAGCTTGTTATGAAATAGTGCCTGTAGTCCTCATTCTTTTTGCCCCTTTAACTAAAGGCTCTTTTTTTGCCGCATCTAGTTGCTCTAATTTGCTGTCAACAATATTTTTTAATGCAATTAACATTCCTGTAACAATAAATGCTCCTGGTGGTAGCACTAGTATGAGAAATCCGTACCCCTCACCGAATAGGTTGATGGTCCAGTTCGCTGCGATTGGGCCAAACAATAAATCCATGTTCGCAAAAATTGTACCCACTCCAAAAATTTCACGTATGGTGCCAATGACAAGTAATACAACCGCAAAGCCTGCACCCATCATAAATCCATCTAGTGCGGATGAAATGACATTATTTTTGCTTGCAAAAGCTTCAGCTCTTCCAAGGATGGCGCAATTTGTTACTATTAAAGGAATAAATATGCCTAATATTAAATAAAGTTCGTAAGTAAATGCCTTCATAAGCAACTCAGTGCAGGTCGTAAATGTAGCTATAATCATAACAAAAGCCGGAATCTTCACAGCATCTGAAACTTTTTTTCGTATTAACGAAACAGCTACATTGGAGCCAATCAACACCAACATAGTGGCGAGCCCTAATCCGAGCGCATTTACCACGCTGCCTGTCACAGCTAAGAGCGGGCAAAGCCCCAAAAGCTGTACAAGTGCCGCATTATTTTTCCACAGGCCATTGGAGGTTATTTCTTTGTAAGACATATCAGCCATTTATTGGAGCCTCTATTGATGGTGCATTTTTTGTTGAATTTTGTAGTTTAGCTTCCTCTAAAAGTCTAACTTTGTCCTTTTCGAAGTACTGTAAGGTTCTCAGTACTTGCGTGACCACTGCCCGAGGAGTGATGGTAGCACCGGTAAGTTGGTCGAAGCTTCCTTTATCCTTTTTAACTTTCCAATATTTCGGCTTTGGATTTTCTAGAGACTTCCCATTGAAATCAAGAATCCAATCATTTTTCTTGAGGTCTATTTTATCCCCAAGGCCTGGCGTTTCATTGTGAGATATAACCCTAACACCAGCGATGGTTCCGTCTACGTTTATGCCGACCAGCATCTGAATTTTTCCGCTATAACCATCCGGTGCAATACTAGGGACGATTATAGCAATGAGCTCATCTTTGCTGCGGGCAAGATTAATTTCTCCATTTTTTATTCCCAATATAGATAAATATTCTTTTGGAATTTTAACAGTATCCCCCAGAACATCGTTGTCATGCCTTGTTAAGGGAATGATTTCCAACAAGGCTCGTTTGGCAACTTCACGTTTAGCTTCGGCAATACGTTCTTTTGTTCCTTCATAGGTGAACGATAATAGCGCTGCTGTTATTAGAGCGAAGATCCCTAAAACAAAACTGTTGAAGCGGATTGACTTAACTAGCATCAATTTCGTCCTCTTTCTTGATTAGCTTAGATTTGTCGCGAGACTTGCTGTGCCCATAAGTACGCGGCATAGTATAGTTGTCTATTAACGGAGCAGCAAAGTTCATTAGAAGTACAGCAAACGCCACCGCATCTGGATAGCTTCCCCAGCTGCGAATTATAAAAATTAATATACCAATGAGTACCCCGTATACAAGTCGACCTCTGTTGCTGGTAGCTGATGTTACTGGGTCTGTAATGATAAAAAAAGCACCAAACATGGTTGCGCCACTCAACAGATGAAAAAGTGGTGAACCAAGGCTCGTAGAGCTACCGCTGTCATAGAAAATAAGTGAGCATAGCGCTAATGAAACTAGCATCCCCAATGGAGCATGCCAAGTAAATATTTTTCGGTAAAGCAGGTAGCATCCGCCAATTAAGAAGCTGATGTTTATCCATTCCCAGCCCAGTCCAGCCCATCTTCCTTGACTAAAAAATTCCTCTTTCTTGTAAAATTGATCCACTAAAAGACTGTTGTTTTGTTTAAAGATATCTAAAGGCGTAGCTGCAGTATATGCATCTATAGTATTGGGCGCAGTTGTGACAATATTCACCATAGAATCAGGGTTAAGTATAGGCAATACAATTTGCATCGAGCGCCAAAAGTCCGGAACCTCCATGTTTGCCGGATAGAGTTCTGCGGGTGCTGGCCATGCAGTCATTTGCACTGGAAACGATATGAGCAGGACTACGTAACCAATCATTGCAGGGTTAAAAGGGTTGAAGCCAAGCCCTCCATAAAGATTCTTTGCAATGATGATAGCAAAGGAGGTGCCCACTACAGCTATCCACCAAGGTGCTAGAGGCGGAAGTGATAGACCTAAAAGTACAGCTGTTAAAATAGCACTGTAGTCCTTAAGATAAAACATCACAGGACGCTTGCGAAGCTGCATTACAATCGCTTCGCAAGCTACAGCAACTATGCAGGATAGGGTGACATTTATGATGGATCCCCAGCCAAAAAATAATGTGAGAGCGATTAATCCAGGAATGGTTGCTAGTATTACGAGCTGCATCACACGAGCTGTATTTTGCGTAGTATGTGCATGTGGTGACGTGAGTTTCAGCAAAGCCATGACTGATTGTCCATTATGTTTTAATTTTTAACAGAGCAGCTTGAGTTGCCGCTAATTTTTCTTCTAATTTGTTACTAGCAGTGGTCAGGACATCAATATTCTCTGACCCTTCCGTTTTAGCAATCTCCAGTCTAGTAATTGATTTTTCTAATCTAAGGGTAAGAGACTGTATTGTGTTGTGTAATTTCTCTTCACTAGAAAGATTAGCCTGATTGACTGCTTCGGCCTTAGCTTTTTCAATAGCTACAGAAGCAGGATCCACTTCCACTGAAGGCGATGATTTTATGCCGCTAGATTCCTGAATAGACCTTGCCTCATCAAGACGAACTCTGGCATCTTCAAGAGCTGCTGCAGCTTGTTCATGTTGGTTGGTAGTCGCATCTTTTTTCAATGTATTGAGTTTTTCTTGCGCAGAATTAAGTTGGTCTTCAGCTCTTGCGATGCGACGAGAGGATCTAGCCTGCTGATCCTCTGGAGAGGCCTTTGTGGCTTCAACGCGGTCTATTGCAGCTTGAATTATTTCTTCAGCTCCAGAGTTTTTCTTAGCTTGCGCTGCTGACTTGAGGCGAACATCCCGTTGTATCTGTTTTGCAAGAAGCTCCTTTTCTTTGCGGATTTTTTGAAATTCAAAACGTTCTCTAGCCCTATCAGAGCTTATTTTTTCTTGAGCCTGCTTTCTCATCTCTCCTTTGCTTGCACGATAATATTGAACTAAAGGGATGTTGCTGGGGCAGACATAGGAGCAAGCACCGCACTCAATGCAATCGAAGAGATTTTGTGTTTCAAGCTTTTCATAATTCTTTGACTGCGCATGCCATAAAAGCTGTTGAGGAAGCAGGCTTGCCGGACAAGCCTCTGCACACATGCCGCATCGAATACATGCTTGGGCTGGAGCAGGGGAGGGAAATTCCTTTTCACTCGGAGCTAGAATACAGTTAGTTGTTTTTATTACAGGAGCATCTAGATCTTCAAGAGCAAATCCCATCATAGGTCCGCCAACAATTAACCGTGAACAGATATCTTCGTTAAATTGACTATTTTTCAGCAAATGACTAATGGGTGTGCCGATTAAGGTCTCGTAATTTCGATTTATTGCGCAAGCTTCCCCGGTCACTGTGGTGATCCGAGAAATTAAAGGCTCTCCAAATGTAATTGCTCGATATATAGCATATGCTGTGCCCACATTGAGACATGCGATACCAATGTCAGACGGAAGCCCTTTTTCTGGCACCTCCTTCCCAGTAAGAATTTGGATCAGCTGTTTTTCCCCTCCTGAGGGGTATCTTGTATCAAACGTTACTAGCTCGGTTGTTGTGTTTTTTA
>JBLHWD010000068.1:0-4861 GCA_047628995.1 Saprospiraceae bacterium
AAATTATTACCGGCTTTAATGAAATTCCAAAAATACGCGACTGGATTAACCAAAAAACAGAGCCAAGTGATGTTAATTAGCCTCTTGTTCAGAATTATTCCTCCAGTTTTATTGGCTGGTGTTGCGATTGCGTTACTTTTTCTTTCTGGCTGCTCAACATCGTCTATCGTTGACGAACAAAAATCTAGCTCTGTAAAATTAGAGCTAGCACCCGGACAAAGCATTGTTATCCTGGGAAGAAGGCACGGAAGTTCATATGAAACAGAGCCTGATTTTATCAATTGTATTAGCAATAACATCGCTAATACAGCAAGACTTTCGGTTATCCAGGAGCAAGTGTTTTTAGATGCCTTTTACCCTTGGTTTGAACCTAGGGTAGCCCCACTAAAATTACCACCTATAAATAAAGTCCTCAACAAACCTATTGTTGCTAAAAAGATCAAAAAATTAGGCGTCAGATACATGGTCTGGGTGGATGGAAGCACCGAAATTGCAGATGAAAAAGGTTCTATTACATGTGGAATGACACCTAGCGGTGGCTGTCTTGGCTTTAAAAGTTGGGATAAGCTGTCTTCCTATGAGGCCACCATTTGGGACTTAAAGCATCTAACTGAAAAAGGCAAAGTAAAAGTCGACAGCAAAGGCTCTTCATATGTAATAGGGGTGGTTGCACCCATACCTCTTATCGCTCAGGTAAAGGATGTCGCCTGTAAGGGAATTAGCGATAGACTGAAAGGATTTTTCGACCAATAAAGGTCTACGTTTTGTCGTCATAACAACCAAAAAAATTTCGACTAAAACAAAATACAAGGTCATAATAAATATTATTTAGGAGTTCGCCATGAAAGCTAAGCATTCGTCCCCTCCGAGTACTACAATAGTCACCGAACATATATTAAGCTATGTTGCTCCGCTGGACCCGCCCGTCACTATCGATGACGGTATGATGATAGCGAATGTGCGACCGGGCGGCTGGGTTGAAGGCCACAACATCTGCGGTAAATTTATTGCTCCTGGAGCTGACTGGTTGCGTATTATGCCTTCAGGTGTTTTTCGCCTAGATGTTAGGGGCTTAATACAAACCGATGATGGTGCATATATTTACTTAACCTATAATGGAATAATGAAAAACTCCAAGGAGAGCGCTGATCGCTTAATTGGCGGGGAATTATTAACTGATAAAGATATTCCATATTTTATAGCAGCACCAACTTTTCAGACCTCTTCTGAAAAGTATAGCTGGCTTAATGAAATACAGACTGTCTGTAAAATGGTAGAGATACAGTTTGGAAAAGAAGGTTATGTCAAATATGATGTATTTTCTGTTCGATAACGAACATATTTAGTATGTTGTAAAATATAGTCATGAATTGCATTAAAAAAACCAACTTGATCATGTCGAAAAAAATGTTCGCTGCGATCAATTTTTCATTCAAAAGGAGAAAGTATTTATGTCTGAAGATAACCGCGTCTGGCGATTAAGAAACCGCCCTACTGGCAATATAACAGATGAAACTCTAAGCCTTGAAAATGAAAATATCCCTGAACCGAAGGATGGAGAATGCCTTTTTAGGCTTAACTATTTATCACTTGATCCCACCAATCGCATATGGATGAGTGATCAAGTTCAATATATGCCTCCTGTCGCTATTGGTGATCCTATGAGAGGTGTTGTTTGCGGCACGGTACTTAAAAGTAAATCAACAGCCTTTAAAGAGGGAGATGTTGTTAGCGGCATAGGATCCTGGTCAGATTTCCAGATTGGGACACCTGAATCTGTCGGGCTGCTAGGTGAGGTTGGGACCACATCGATTATGGATGCTTTTGCAACTCTTGCTCTTGTTGGTCCGTCTGCATACTTTTGCTTGCTTGATATTGGCGTACCAAAAGCAGGAGAAACTGTTGTTGTATCTGCTGCAGCCGGAGCTGTTGGATCAATTGTTGGGCAAATAGCAAAAATTAAGGGCTGTCATGTAGTCGGTCTGGCTGGCTCTGATGAAAAATGCCGGTGGATCAAAAAAGAGCTGGGTTTTGATGAAGCCATTAACTACAAGACTGAAAATATACCAGAAGCTTTAGCTCATGCTTGTCCAAAAGGAATTGATATATATTTTGATAATGTTGGTGGGGCCATCCTAGATGAATGTCTAAAGCTGATGAATCTTTATGGAAGAATTCCTACCTGCGGCCTTATTTCACAATACAATTCGACAGAGCCGGTCCCAGGACCATACAATTATGGTTTGATACTAATGCATAGGCTTAAAATTCAAGGGTTTATCATCTTAGATTATCTTGATCGTTTTGCCGAAGCCAATGCAGCCATCATAAAATGGATGTCAGAAGGAAAAATAAAAATCAGACTTGATGTATCAGATGGATTGGAGTCAGCAGTGAAAAGCGTCAAGAAGCTATACACTGGGGAAAATACTGGGAAACTTATAGTTCGCGTTAAAGATGTCTAAGAGAGTTTAGGTGTTAAGAGTAATATTTTTGTAGAAAATCCTAAAAACCCTTCGTATTTTCATTATAAAAATACGAAGGGTTAATTAAAGATAAAGATGGAGGGCTACTAAACTGCACCAACCAACTTAGCTGCAATCCAGCTAACGCCACCCAGTAGCGCCACAACAACCCACCACCAAAATAACAATCTGAACCGAAAAGGCTTGCGCTCAACAGAATGGATTCCAGAATTAATTGTCTCATTAATTCTAGCCAAATCTTCTTCGTTGTATTCTTCTTTGCTCCTCGTACCCATATTAAAAATTCCCCATTCAGTTCCTGTTAGTTCATTATAACAGAGTTGATATATCCAGCTGATCGGCAACCAAATCGGCTGTAGCTTTAGGCTGATAAATTAACTCTCCGATCATGGGAGAACGAATCCAGCGTTTCAAAGTCGCAACATTCTCTTTATAGCGATCCATTTTTGGGACGACTTGATTCGCCACCCAGCCCGCCAAAACCAAACCGTCGTTCTTGATGGCTTCAGAAGTAAGCAATGCATGATTAATGCAACCAAGATCCATTCCTACAACAAGAATTACTGGTAGCTTGACAGCCTTGGCTAAATCAGAGAAAGTTTCATGATCATTCAGTGGCACCCTCCACCCACCTGCACCTTCAATGACAGAAAATTGAGGTCGCTGAAGCATTAGTCCACGATAAAAACCGACCAAACGATCAACGCTTAGACAGCGACCTATTTCAGCAGCCGCTATGTGTGGAGCTATTGATGGCTGCAAAGCCACAGGATTTATCTGCTGATAACTCACTGGCAGAGAAGTTTGAGCCAGTAACTCCATGGCATCATTATTCCGAAGGCCGTCAGCGGTTAACTCGCACCCAGCGGCAACTGGCTTAAACCCAGATGTGCTTAATCCTAGCCTAGAAGCAGCTGACAAAATGCCTGTTGCTACATACGTTTTTCCGACATTTGTGTCAGTGCCAGTAATAAAATATGATTTAGACATTTAAAACACCCACTCCAAAGACGATCTCCCATGTAGCGGGCAGCTTTCCTTGAGAATCTCTAAATTTATCGTAAGCACCTATTAGGGCGCGCATATTTTTCAGACTAGTCATACTTTTTTTCTGTCCAGCATTCAGATTATGGGCACCTAAGTCCTTTAACTCTCTCATTAAGTGAAAAAGATCACGATAAAATAGCTTGTAGCTCTGCGCTTGGTATTCTTGGAAATCAAACCCTTCTTGAGAAAAAGCTATTTTCCATTTTTCGGAATCTAGAAATTTGTTCACATGAACATAGCTATCTACTTCTACCCAAGATGCTTTTAGCTCAGACAGGGTCCCGCTGGCAACAGATGTGAATGCTAATCGTCCACCAGGCTTAACTATACGAGCAATTTCTTGAGCAAGAAGCGGCAATTGACTACACCACTGAAAAGCCAAGTTAGAAAAAATGACATCTACAGAATTGTCAGCCAAAGGAATTTTTTCTGCATCTGCACACAACCAGATATCGATCAGGCTCTGTTCAGACCTTGCCACTTTTAACATTCCTTGAGCAATATCTACGCCTATAATTGTCGCAGAAACATGCTTTTCGAGTAGTGGTTTAACAAAAAATCCTGTTCCGCACCCTAAATCAATAACAGTATCTTGGCGTGACTTATCAGGCAACAAACTTAAAAGTTTTTTACCAACTTGACGTTGTAGGCGGGAGGCAGAATCATAACTATTCGCTGCGCCACTAAAGGAAGCAGCCACCTTTTTCTTGTCTAAAAAGTAACGGTTTTTTTCAAAAAAAGACAACACATTTGATGTTAATTTTTTGACACTACTTATATGCAATAGATGGGCCGTGTTATCTATAATTTTTACTTGCTGCGATGAATTCAGTCGCTTAATTTCATTGGCTGCGCCAGCAGTTACTAGTTGATCGACTTCACCAAAAATATGCAGTCCAGGTATCTTTAACGACCCCAGAATAACTCTATTATCAGTCTCAGCAAGTAATCTCAGTCCTCGAATCCATCCTATATGTTGGTTTTTTTCCTGATTGATATCAGAAAAATAAGCTAGATTTTTAGCCTCAGATTTTTGTAGTATTTTAAATAATGCACGCTCTTCTATGTCGCCACTGCACTGGAGTGCGTGAAAACGTTTTAAGCATAAAGCTGGTTGTTGCTTAAATAATTCAAGGAAACTATTAAATATTTTTTTTGACATCCCGTGATGCCAGTCAACCCTCTGAACAAAACATGGATTGGTGGCAACAGTAATTAGGGCTGTAAACCTCGAGGGTTCTCGCCCAACTAGAGATGTTGCCAGCAACCCCCCCAAAGACCAGCCCATTATGCTGCATTTGCTTGGCATTACAGCCAAAATAGCATCA
>JBLHWD010000069.1:0-4840 GCA_047628995.1 Saprospiraceae bacterium
GCCTGATTTCCAAAGAATTTTTTTCACTCTACCTCCCTTTAACAGTGTCAAACAGCTTACGAAAGAAATTGTCATTTTCTTGAATTATAGTCAAACTGGGACTTAGTGCCTCAAGTAAAACATTTGCATGGTTCTGAAAAGTATGTTCTTTTGTAAGCTTCAAACCATTTTCTATAATGGTCTTTTTTAATTCTCTATTGCTCTCGATAAGGTCTATTTTTTTAACAAGCTCTTCGGCAGAGGAGTACAGGACTACATTAACCATATCCTTGAAACCAATTAGCCCATCCTCTGATGGAATTCGATACGTACAAAGCAAACAGCCCGCAGCCAATGCCTCATAATTTTTTATCATATATTCACCAAGGCCGGCATCCGAACTAATAAAATAAACTATTTCATTAAGAAGATCGTTATACCCGGGGCCTGGTTCTGCTCGAGGAAATTTTAGAGGGATAAGACGGGCGACATCATTGAGCATTTTTTTCCTAAGCTCATATACTTTGCTGCCTGTTCTTCCCACAAATGCATGCTTAATAGGTCTATGTTGGCTCTTGTTGTATATGACCGACTCATCAAAAGCCTTGCCAATATAAACTGCATCTATTCCATTTTTTATAAACTCTGTGGCCACAAAACCACTAGTTGTTAACGCTCTAGCTCCTGGAATTGATTTATAAAATTTACTAAATTTCCCATGCCAGCGCGACTCTTTAATATAATTCTGACAACTATCTTCTTCGTAAAAAACTAATCTTTTTATTCTACGAAATTTCTTTACATGCGCAAAAATTAGCCTAAATGGTAGATCTACTAGAACTCTGTCGTACCTGTCACAGTCCTTAAAGTTTATATGATTATAAAATTTTCTAGCCTGAATACGCGTTAGCTTTATTAGAACCAAGTTACATTTTTGACTCAAGTATTCATAAAGCCTACTGTTCTTTGGGTTCCTCTCTTCTATACTAATAACTAAAACATTTAATTTTTTTTGTTCAATCACTGAGCCAGGCTCCCAGTGCTTTCCTTATATAGCCCAATCGAAGTGCAGCCAATGGGGATAGAGAAATAGCTCTCCTGTAAAAAAATAGAGACTCTTTCCTTTGACCTGCCGTATAGAGTGTTCTAAAAATTGATAAACATCTTCTGGCCCTATATGCCTCTTCATACTTAGCAGCCCAGGTAGGCAACGCGGAGCAAGAAAAAATATGATCCACAACCTTCTCTCCGGCTTCCTTGGCGTAACTAACATTGTGACGAAGACTATCTGCATGTTTATGAACCACCGTCATAGGGAATTGAACTAATTCACACTCATAAATTGCCAGTAACTTCGCCATAAAAGGGATGTCTTCTGAGCTTCTGAGCTCAACTGGATAACTTATTTTATCGAAAACTTTACGGTGAACAAATTTTGCACAGTGAGATAAATTTAATTTTTTGAATATATATGCTGAAAATCGCTTTTCATTGCTCTCTGGCAAAGGGTTTGTAGAGCTATAGGAAGCGACCCCATCAGGGCTAGTAGAGATATGGTCTCCAAAAAATACATCTGGGTGTGTTGAATTTTCCAATCTTTTTCGTAAAAATTTCAAGCTATTTGGAGTCATCTCGTCATCGGCATCAAGAAAAAAAAGATACTCTCCTAAAGAAAGTTTGGCCCCATAATTTCTTGCAGTGGCAGGCCCCTGGTTATCCTGTAAGTAATACTTAACTTTATTGTTAAATTTTTTACAGTACTCATTTGCAACCACAAGTGTACTATCAGTTGATCCATCATCGATGATTAAAATCTCATAATCATCACCTGCCTGGCTTAATATCGAGTCTATTGCCCTGCCGAGAGTTTTAGCATAATTATAGGATGGAATAATAATACTAAATACCAACTGATGCTTATTTAAAGCTGCCATAGCTTATCCAAATTTCTTTTTAAGTCCATATTGATATTAGTATTTTTTGTACGCATTCTCAGGCTTATAGTGAAGGACACCGATTATATCAATTATTCAAGAAGGGATTTATTTTTCACAACTAAAACATTCTCCATAATCAAAAACTGCAAATCTGATCCAAAAAACATGTTTAATGCATCCTCTGGTGAGCAGACCATAGGCTCACCTCTTCTATTTAGTGAAGTATTTAACACAACTCCGTTTCCAGTAAGCTTCTCCATTTCTTCCATAAGTTCGTAATACCGTGGATGAAATTTCTTACTTAAAGCTTGAGCTCTAGCGGTTCCATCCTCATGAACTACTTCAGGAACACGGGTTTTCCAGGCCTCATTAACTTCAAAGGTAAAGGTCATAAAGGGTGCTGGATGGTTGCTTTTAAACATCTCAGGTGCAACTCTATCTAGCATGCTGGGGCAAAATGGCCTCCATCTCTCTCTAAATTTGATTTGCTCATTTATAAGTCCTGCAACACCTGCAGAGCTAGGGCAGCCCAGAATAGACCTGCCACCCAAGGCTCTTGGGCCAAATTCCATTCTCCCCTGAAACCAAGCAACAGGATTTCCATCTGCTAAAATCTTTGCTACTTTCTGTGGCACCTGGTCTATCGCCTTATAAAATGGCTTCCGACTATGAGTATTACAAGCCTCCATACATAGCTCATTAGAAAAACTAGGGCCCAAATAAACATGCTCCATTTTTTCAGGCTTTATACCTCTTTTTACAAGCGCAAAAGAAGCTGCACCAATTGCAGTGCCGGAATCACCTGATGCCGGCTGTACAAACAGTTCTTGCACGTACTCTGTCGCAATTATCTTTTGGTTTAGCTTAACATTCAGGGCTCCGCCTCCGGAAAATGCTAACTTCCCGGTTTCTTTAATAATATCCCCTAAATAATGATCCATTAGCTTTAGTACAATGTCTTCAAATAAAGCCTGAATGGTAGCGGCATAATCAATATAAGGCTCATCTGCAATGTCCCCTTCTCTTTTGGGGCCAAGCCAATCGATCAACTTAGGACTGAAATAAAACCCTACTCCATTTTCTTTGTGACGCCTCAACCCCACAGTGTTAACAAGTTTAGTATTAACTTTAAAATTCTTGCCATCAAATTCAATTAATCTTGAAAAATCATGCTTTGTTGGATCTCCATATGGAGCCATCCCCATAACCTTGTATTCTCCGTCAAGCATCTCAAACCCTAAATATTCAGTTATTGCACCATAAAGGCCGCCTAAAGAATCAGGGTCATAAAACTCTTTTATTTTGTGGATTTTTCCATTTTCGCCGTAACCAAAAAACGTGGTGGCGTATTCACCCTTACCATCTACGCCCATAATGGCAGTTTTTTCCTTAAAACCACTCAAGTGATATGCGCTAGATGCGTGAGCTAAATGGTGCTCTACAGGCTCAAACTCTATTTTTTTCGGATCAATTCCTATATCGCTCAGCAAGCCAAATACCCTGTCGCGGTAGCGTCTATAGCGACGATTACCGTTTAGCAAAGCATCTAAAGCGCGGTCAGGGGCATACCAATATCTTTTTGCAAAATGCCAGCGCGCTTTAGACAAGATAGATATAGGCGCAAAAGGCACCGCTACCACATCAACTGACTGCGGGTTAATGCCAGCAAATTCCAGACAAAATTTTGCTGCATGAACTGGCATTTTTCCTTTAGCATGCTTATCGCGTATAAACCTTTCCTCTTCTGCAGCAGCGATCAGTTTTCCATCGATATAAAGAGCTGCAGAGGCATCATGATTTAATGCGCCAGAGATGCCAAGAACAATGATAGACACTATTAGACCTTTTTATTAGTTAAAGTAATGTTAAGTTTCTTAGTAAAAGGGCGCAGGAGCTTTTCGAAACATGTCCAAGTATCACCCTGCCAATTTTCCATAAATCTTTCTATATCGCGAGTAAAATCTCGGTTGAGAGCACCCTCTGACTCGTGCCATTGCACTGAATCCAAATCAATAACATGGAGTGTCTTTCCGGAAATAATAAAGTTAGTAGCCTTCATATCTCCATGGGTAACTTGGCTGTGAAATAAAATATCAAACAAACGAAATACTTCCTTGCCTAGCCAAATTGGCACTTTCTTTGCCTTCGAAGCAAGCAGCCATGCCCGAAGGTCTTTTCCTTCTACAAACTCAGTAACAAGGTAAGCCTCTTTGCGAAGTAGGCCATGTTTGTTTTCCCTCATGGCTACAGGTTTAGGTGTAGTAATTCCAAGCAACATCAGTCGATGAGCGCCTTTCCATGACACGCTGGCCCTACTAGGGCGCAAGCAACGACTCAATCTATGATGCAAATCCTTAATGTTATAGCGTTTTATTATCCAATTGCAGTCACCAACAACTGCCTTGACCACAGTGGCACTATTTCCACGCTTAATAAATTTTGACTGCCCTATGACCACTTCTGGCTCTTCAATTAATTGATTCAGTTTTTTTGTCAAATAATTCTTTTTAATAGCAGCAAAGAAATGACGTCTCTTTATTACATGAAACTGCGTACATGAGCGCATAGTTTTAGATATATAGCGCTTAATACGCAGTTCTCTTGTATTTCTTACTTTTGTCAAAAAATCATCTGCAATAGGAAAATCTGTGGTGTATGAGCCAACTACAGAAGAGATAATATCGTCATAGTCTGGGATCATCTGGGCAAAAAATAACGCCAAATTATTTTCTGGGTTCCTTAATTTTTTTATGCCGCCCCCATCAATCATATAAATTTTGCCTTGGCTAAGCATAAAATTACCCAAATGGACATCTGACTGCATCCAGCCGTTGCAATGCAACATCCCTATCAATTTTGCAGCGCTACTCAGCAATGGCTGAAGCTGCTCTTTGGAAAGGCTCTCATAACAATCCTGCAAAGTG
>JBLHWD010000070.1:0-4806 GCA_047628995.1 Saprospiraceae bacterium
TGAGTGTTGAATGCTTTAGGTATTTAGCTATTGCTGGCAATCGGGTCATTTTTTTTCTACATTATTCATTTTTTGGTACTAGTGTAAGTATAAAGTTGAATTGATAATAATTAATACATTTTAGCCTTAAGAGCGCAAGGGTGTCGAAAAATTTACTCGATGCTCTTGTAGCTTGACCATTGTTCTCGTAACCTATGTTAAATAACACTTATTGCTTAGCATGGAGACCCTTATGTTGAAGGTACTTGGAAGGTGGGTTGATCGATATTTTGGAGAAGAAGAGGCAGTTTTGCTGGCCGCATTGCTCGGAATTGCCTTACTGTCACTGATAACTCTTGGTGAAATAATAGCCCCTTTTATAGCTGCATTAATATTTGCCTTTCTTCTTCAGGGAGGAGTTAATCGATTAGTGTATTGGCATGTCCCCCAGGTCGCAGCAGTGATTGTTGTATTTCTGCTCTTTATGGGCGCTCTTTCTGCTATTTTCACTATTCTTTTGCCACTGATAGGTCGACAGGCTTTAAATTTTGCTGAAAAAGTTCCTGTTATGGTTGAGCACTGGCAAAGCATGCTTTTGATGTTGTCAGAAAAATTCCCTCAGTTATTTTCCGAAAGCCAGATTAAAGACATATTAGGCCAGATATCTAGCGAGATGGGAGGGGTCGCACAGCGCTTGGTTAGCTTTTCATTTAATACATTTCCTAACATTCTTGCGCTTATATTGTATGTAGTGCTCGTTCCTTTATTGATATTTTTTATGTTAAAAGATAAAGACGATCTCTTGCGCTTTGTCGCCAGTCTGCTTCCCTCCAGGCGACCCATGATGTGGAAAATATGGTATGAAATGAATACTCAAATGGCGAATTATGTCCGCGGTAAAGCTATTGAAATGCTAATTGTTGGCTGTGTTAGCTATGTTGCATTTCTGATCCTTGGTTTAAATTATGCGGCATTATTGGCCTTGTTGGTTGGCTTGTCGGTCATCGTACCTTTTGTGGGAGCATTTCTTGTCACAATTCCAATCGCAATGGTGGCTTACTTGCAGTGGGGCTGGGGGGGGGATTTGTTCTTGTTGCTAGGAGTGTATGCAATCATTCAGGCTTTAGACGGCAATGTGTTAGTGCCCTTGTTGTTCTCAGAGGCTGTAAATTTGCACCCAGTGGCAATCATTCTTGCCGTTATACTGTTTGGGGGCTTTTGGGGTTTTTGGGGAGTATTCTTCTCAATTCCTTTGGCGACCCTAGTAAAGGCATTATATAACGCATGGCCCAATCCAGCGCTGACTCCCTTAGAGACGAAGTAACCTACATTTTTTAATTTATATGGATTTCCATGAGTAAAATATTAGCAGTAAGTATAGGCAGTCTTATCCTGACTATTTTCCATAGCAATGCAGTAGGAGAAAATTTTCTCTCCGATAATTTAGTTGCCAAAACATCAGGCTATGAAATAAAAATAGAAAAGAGTGAAACAGACAAGTCTAAATATCGTTACATAAAGCTACCCAATCAAATGAAAGTTCTTTTGATTTCTGATGCAGGCTCTGACAAGTCTGGAGTGTCGCTTGATGTCTTTGTGGGGAGCTCTCATGATCCAGTAAAACGACAAGGGTTGGCTCATTTTCTGGAGCATATGTTATTTTTAGGGACCGATAAGTACCCGGACCCAGACGAATACCAGGCCTTTATTAGTCAAAATGGAGGACAGCATAATGCTTATACTTCGTTCGAGCATACTAATTATTTTTTTGACATAGATCCTCAAGGTTTTGAGTCAGGACTGGATCGTTTTTCTCGTTTTTTTGTTGCCCCTTTGTTCAACACTGAATATGTTGACCGAGAGATGCACGCTGTGCATTCAGAATACAGGGCGCGGATAAATAATGACTATCGTCGTCAGAGGGATGTTTTTTCTCAGACTGTAAACCCCAGTCACCCGGCAGCAAAATTTAGTGTAGGCATTTTACCGAAAACATTATTCTGCAAATCGTATGGCTTTAGTAGTGCTCGCCCCCATGGATTTAGATGAATTAGAGTTGATGGTTAGAGCTAAATTTAGTGAGGTGAAAAACTCCAATAGTATTCAATTAGAGCATAAAGAGCCGTTATTTACTGTGGGCGCACTTCCGCTGCTGCTTTCTATTAAGCCTGTACAAGAGTTACGAGAACTTACTGTCACCTTCCCTCTGCCACCTATGGACAAGTACTATAGGGAAAAACCACTTAGTTATATCGCTAATTTTGTTGGCGATGAGGGCAAAGGTAGCTTGCTGTCTTTGCTTAAAGGAAAAGGGTGGGCGGAAGCTCTCAGCACCGGGGAAGGATTTTCTGATTTAAGCGGTAGCTCTTTTGATATTAGAGTAAAATTAACTCCTGTTGGAGCATCTAATTGGAAGCAGGTTGCCAGTTTAATTTTCCAACAAATAGAAGTGATTTCTAAAAATGGAGGAGAGAAATGGCGCTGGTTAGAGCAAGCTGCATTAGCTGACATTGCGTTTAGGTACAAAGAGCTAGGAAGCCCCATTCACCGTGTTAGCCGACTAGCTGCACAGCTACATCAGTATCCGCCCGAGAAAGTCATGCGCGGCCCGTATCTTTTGGATCGATACAATCCTGGCCTGATTGAAGAAGTGCTAACAATAATGACGCCTGATAATGCTCTGATTACTATTATGGCCCCAGAGGTTAAGACCGATAAGGTTTCTAAATTATATAAAGTACCTTATAAGCTAGAAAAATTAACTGGTATTGAAAGAGCGGAAAAAACAAAATTTTTAACTCTTCCGTCGATAAATAAATTTGTCCCTGATGGCCTTAAAATAAAAGGGCTGAAAGGTGTGGCTCCTGCAGGGCTGCCTACGCTCCTGTCTGATATGAAAAATTATCGTCTTTGGCACTACTTGGATGCTCATTACCAGATGCCTAAAGCCCAATTTTATTCGTCGATTAAGCTGGGATCAGTTAAAAATGCATCCGATGCTGCAATGCTAGAATTATATTTGAAGCTAGTTGATGAAAGGCTTAATGAGTCTAATTATGCCGCTGCTCTTGCAGGTCTAAATTATAGTATTTATAGACAGGCTGACGGTATAGGATTCTTTGTCAGCGGTTTTGATAGCAAGTTGTCCTATCTAGCAGAGGAAATAGCTAATGGCTTGTTGGCACCGATATATAAGGGCGGCTACCCCAAAAAATCAATTTTGGTAAATAACAGTATGCCTGTAAGCATATTACTAGAACGACTAAGAAATGAGTTAATCAGAGATTGGAGAAATAAAAAAAAACAATCACCATATAAGCAGTTGCTCGCAGAATCATTCAATTTAATAGATGCTACTGGATGGAGTTCAGCGCAACTTGCTGATGCATTATCAGATTATAATGAAAAGAAATTTGCTGAATTTGTGCGTAAATTATTTGTAGGCGCAACAATCGAATTTCTAGCAAGCGGGAACATTGGTGAAGTTGAAGCCAAGAATATTGCCAGCAATATAGCTCAAAATTTTGAAGATATGCCCTATAAGGACTGGGTTAACCGAAGTGTTTATAAAATTTCTACTGGAGAAAAAATTAACTCACACATGTCAGTAGATCATAATGACTTTGCTATTCTTCGTTACTATCAGGGCCGAAATGATAGCGAAAAAGAAACTGCAGGAATAATGGTTTTAAAGCAGTTGATAGGTTCAGATTTTTTCCATGAACTGCGAACTGAGCAGCAACTCGGTTATATAGTCGCTGCAGTCGACAGAACAGTTGACAGAGTTCCAGGCATTGGTCTGCTAGTGCAATCTCCTGAAGTCTCAATTAATGAACTTGAGAGTGCAATTGACAGATTTTTGATAAATTTTCTTGGTAAGCTCAAATCTATGTCTCGAGAAGACTTTAATCAACAAAAAGAAGCAGTACTTGCTAGGCTACAAGAAAAACCTAAAAGCTTAGCTGAGCACTCTGCAAGATTTTGGGCAAGTATAGAAATTCGCGACTACAGCTTCAATCGCAGAAAAAAGCTGATGATGGAAATAAAAGAGCTAACATATAATGAAGCGCTAGAAATGTACGACTATATAATGGTTAAATCTGGATATTCATTGCAGGTTGATAGCTCCTCTGGGGCCTTGATAAACAAAAAAGAATTTGAAAAAGATAGGCTGATTTTCAGCCTCCCTCCTCATAAATTAAAAAATAAAAACTGACACGGTACCTATGTGCGCAGCCTTGAGCAAGTGCCTATGTTTTTTTATTTGCGCTATTGATGGGAGACCTTTTTGGCTTCCTTTTTTCTGAAAAATCTTTTTTTGGAGCATCTTCATTGAGAAGACTTAGTTTCATTGGCTGCTGCTTTACACGCACTTTATGTTTTAGGTGCTGGAAAATATCACTAGGCATTCCTTCTGGAAGGTCGACGGTACTGTAGTCATCAAAAAGCCTGATACGTCCAATACTCTTCCCGTCAATGCCCGATTCACTTGCAATCGCCCCAACAATGTCACCTGGCATAACACCATGGCTTTTGCCCGCTTCCATTCGATAAGTTACCATCCCTGCATCAGGACTTGATGAACGATTTCTATCAGTTTCAGTGCGTCTTTTGGGTCGGTCAGGTCTAGAGTTGCCAGAATTTTTGCTGGACTGGCTTTCATTAAATTTGCTTTCTATTGGCTGAAGGTTTGGAAAAAGTGGGCGCTCTTGTTGTAGTTGAGATGCAAGACTTGCTGCAATATCTGACATTGATATGCTGTTATCTTCGCACATTTTTTGCAGAAGCTCTTTAAAACGCTCAAGATCCTTGATCTGAAGACTTTCT
>JBLHWD010000071.1:0-4764 GCA_047628995.1 Saprospiraceae bacterium
ACATCTAATATCACAACTGATCCAGAATTGGCTTTGTGCTTTAAAACAGCGGCCTTTAGATCAGTATAGGCTTTATGCTGAAGCCTCATATCGATACTAAGCGCTATGGTTCTTCCGGGTTTTGCATTACGCTCTACTGCCAATTTTTCAATTACGCTGCCCCTTCTGTCTTGTAATATTTTCTTTCTACCAGGAACACCTGCGAGAATATGGTCAAATGCTAGCTCGATTCCTTCCTGACCTTTATCTTCTAGATTGGTTATTCCTATCAACTGCGAAACTACTTCACCTGCCGGATAAAACCGCTTGTACGTTTTTGTGTCATAAATGCCGGGGATTTTTAAAGCAAGAATTTTTTCAGCTAACGCCGGCTCCATATGTCGCTCCAAGCGCAGATATTTTTTATGAGATTTTTCAGAAAATCTGAGCCTTAAACTCGAACTACTTACCGATAAGTATTCAGCTAGTTGAGAAAATTTAGGATGACTTACATCCACCAGACTAGGGTCGGAAGTTAGGTTTACTACGGGGCTGCTTATTGCTAAAGGCTCGCCATGCCTATCAGTAATTACTCCACGATAAGCAGGAATATCCTCCCTGCGCACCATCTTTTCTGAAACTTTTCCCTGAAGAAACTCATATCCTTTGTCAACATCAGACAGCACTTGTAGCCCGGCTATATGCCAAACAGCTATTATTGGCAACGCCATAAGTGCGACAGCTAAAAATGCATAGCGCCAACGAGAGATATTTATTTCATTTTTCTTTGATTTCACCTAACACTACATCCTAATAATTATTTAAAATATCTATGGAAAAATTGCTACAAACTCATCCTGCCGGGGAGCTCTCATTTTTAGACTATCTTTTGCTATTGCTTCAATATTGACTAACGACGCTTCAGCACTTTTTTCTAATAAATACTTCCCCCACATCTCCTGCAAAGCATTTGAGCCTCTTTCAAGAGTTGAGAGCTCATCAGTCAGAAGCCTGCAAGCATGGCTAACATGAATCACAGATAGCGCAGAAAAAATTACCCCAACCCACAAAACCAAAAGCCAGTATTTAACGTTTGAGTTAGCTTTTGATTTTATACATTCAGGCATTCTGATATCCATCATAGTCATATCAACTTCTCTGCAACTCTCATTACTGCGCTTCTAGCTCTTTTATTTTCCCTCACTTCAGATTGACTGGGCTTAATAGCTTTTCCTATCGAACACAAACGTCGAATGATATCTTTTTCCATTATTGGCAGGCCTTTAGGTAAAGCCTTCCCTTTTACCTGGTCACGAATAAATCTTTTTACAATTCGATCCTCAAGAGAGTGAAAGCTGATGATCACTAATCGCCCGCCAACAGCTAAAACTTCTAAAATATCAGGCAACACACTCTCAAGGTCTTTTAATTCTTTATTGATAAAAATTCTGATGCCCTGGAAAGCTCTAGTAGCTGGATGTTTATCCTTCTCCCATGACGGGTTAGCTTCTTTTACAATGTCTGCAAGCTGTCTAGTTCGAGTTATCGGCTTCACGGTACGAGCAGAAACAATTGCTCGAGCTATACGCTTCGAGTACCTTTCTTCTCCGTAATCTTTAAGAACTTGAGCTATGTCATCCACGTTTGCAGAAGACAACCAGTCAGCTGCACTTACACCGCAATCAGGATTCATACGCATATCGAGCGGGCCGTCTCGAAGAAAACTAAACCCTCTGTCGGGGTCATCGATTTGAGGTGAAGAAACTCCCAAATCCAACAAGACTCCTGTTATTTTCCCTGCATATTTCCTTGTTTCAACTAATGTGCGTATATCTGCAAACGTAGTTTGTGTAATATCAAAACGTGGGTCTGCAGAAAATTTATTTCTCGCCACATCACATGCTTCAGGATCTTTATCTACTGCCATCAGGCTTGCTGTGCCGCTGAGTTGGCTTAAAATTAACCCCGAATGTCCGCCTCGGCCAAACGTACCGTCAATATACAACCCCTCAGTGTCTGTAATAAGTGCTGCAACTGCTTCTTTTAACAATACAGCCTTGTGACTTACTTCTGCTGACATAAATTTCACCTATAACGAAATAGACTGCATTTCTTCTGGAATTTTTAAATCGCCGTTGGTTTCGGCTAGCCAGCTAGCTCTGCCTTCGTTCCAGTTATCTTCACTCCACAGTTCAAATCGATGACGCTGACCTATTAGCATTAATTTTTTTTCTAACTGAGCGTATTGTCTTAATTCAGAAGGGATTAAAATTCGGCCATTACTATCAATATCAACCTCTCTGGCGTGCCCAATCAGGATTCTTTGCAGTTTTCGTGTCGTTGAATTGAATGATGGGAGGGCAGAAATTTGCGCTTCTATTATTTCCCATTCGTTAATAGGGTAGATCAACAAGCATTTATCTTGTAAATCAATAGTGACGACAAGACTTCCATCACATACATTACTTAATGCATCACGATACCTTGAAGGCATTGCCATACGCCCCTTAGCATCGATATTAATTTCGTTATTGCCTCTAAACACTTTTTTACCCAACCTTATTTTTTAATGATATAAACCACTTTTACCCACTTTCTCCCACTTTTGTAACTATATGCTCAAGAAAGCCAAAGTCAAGGCATAAAAATCCCACCAATAAACAAAATTTGGATAAAACTCAATAACTTGCGGTTAATAGCGGAAGTGTAAGGAGACTTAGTAAGATATAATTAATAAAAACATGCGGCTATAAATACCAGTTAAAGTGATTTATTAACTTTCAGGTAAAATAAATAAAATTACTGAAACCATAGATGATTGGTGTTACGAAGCAGAAGCACAGGTCTTTACTGCCCGCTAAAAAAGCCATATTACTTGAAAAGGAGACCAACCCATGGCTTCCGCCAAGGGTTGGTCATATTTAGAGTCGGCCTATAAGCCGGGTTCTGTCGTGAGCAACCATTCCTCTAGGGCACGTATCACTACGTGCCTCAAGCAACCTACCCGAGTCCAACGCGGGCCGCGCCAAAGGACTCCTATTTGGTCTTGCTCCGAGTGGGGTTTTCCATGCCGCAAACTGTTACCAGTTGCGCGGTGCGCTCTTACCGCACCATTTCACCCTTGCCTGTATCAAAATATGACCATCGGCGGTATCTTCTCTGTTGCACTTTCCGTAGGCTCACGCCCCCCAGGAGTTACCTGGCACTCTGCCCTATGGAGCCCGGACTTTCCTCCCCTGGCAACCTGATATCACCTAGGGAGATATCAAGAAGTAACAGCGGCGGCTGCCCAGCCAACTCTACGAACAGATTACCACGAAACAGCTAATTATCTGTTAACTATTTTGATCAAAAATTTCAGTTTAAATTTCACAAAAATAAGATTTTTTTAGCCTACCTGCTCCTTAAGGGACAGTGCTAATTTATACAATAAATTTTTTTGGACACCAGTAATTTTTGCCGCCAACGATGCAGCCTGCTTTAAAGAAACATCTTCCAGAAGAATAGACAGGATTCTTTTCGCCTCAACATCATCTGGATCTTTTTCTGGGAGACTAGATCCTTCTACAACAAGAACTATTTCACCTTTTTGTTGATTGTCATCTGCCTTAACCTGCAAAAGAACATCGGCCAGGGGTCCAGATAAAAAAGTTTCGTAAGTTTTTGTGAGCTCTCTGGCAATGACGACTTGGCGACCTTCGCCAAACACACCAATCATGTCCGTTAGTGTCTCTAATATTCTATGCGGGGCTTCATAAAACATTAAAGTTCGACGTTCTTCAGCCACGCTTTTCAGTTTTGAAATACGACCAGCTGATTTTGCTGGAAGAAATCCTTCAAAAATAAACCGATCGCTTGATAATCCAGATGCGCTAATTGCAGCTATAAGCGCGCAAGATCCAGGTATAGGTACTATTTTAAGGCCTTTTTTTCTGATAGTTTTCACTAGCCTATAACCAGGATCAGAGATCAAAGGGGTTCCAGCATCAGAAATCAAGGCCACTGACTTTCCACACAAAAGCATATCGAGAATAGTATGAATTTGTTTATTATCACTATGATCGTGGTAAGAAACCATAGGGGTTTTTATGCCAAAATGGCTAAACAAGCGGCTACTATGTCTCGTGTCTTCA
This sequence comes from Saprospiraceae bacterium, assembly GCA_047628995.1. Lineage (GTDB taxonomy): Bacteria > Pseudomonadota > Gammaproteobacteria > Pseudomonadales > Porticoccaceae > Porticoccus. Next base: position 4,113 of record JBLHWD010000071.1, read on the forward strand.
GCCGCTACCAAATCAACGGCTTTTAGAACATCTACTGCACGGGGCGACATGTCGTCCATATTGCCTATAGGTGTTGCTACTACATACAACTCGCCTGTCATAAGAAGAGGTACCCGTTATTGAAATTCATGTTACAGATCCTTGTATATTTATGCGTTGACTCCCACAAGCTGCTCGCCTATTTCCGCATTAAACACCGAGTAAGCAGTCTCCATGTTAGACTTGAACAACATCTCAACAATAAAACATTTATTCCTTTAGCATACCATTACAGGATAGAGGTGATCTAAAAAATCAGGGTCTTCTTTTCTTAAAATGACCTAGAAAATGAGCAAGCACTACGGGTAAAGTGGTTTTTCTCTCGCCCTGTGTAATACTAAGAGATAAGAGCAATGATAAAATTTTAAAGAGCAGCAATCCAGAGGCCAATGAATACCTGATGCGGGGGAAAATCCATGTAAACATCTCAATATGTTTTTTGAGCGCCAAAGGAGTCCCGACAAACTAACTAAGCATAAGGTAGAATGACAACCCAGCTTAATTAAACAATCTAGACCAGAACTAGGGCAGGCATGGAATCAACTGTTATTACGCACTTTAATCAAAGCATTCAGGCCAAAACCGCCTGCGGCCAAGTGATAGCATCATATAT
>JBLHWD010000072.1:0-4731 GCA_047628995.1 Saprospiraceae bacterium
CTTCCAGCGGCTAAACACATCACTAAATCCCACTGCACACTTTTTCGTCGAGCATGGGCTATGACTCCACTTGATTTAGTGAGGGATGCGTAGAGCAAGTCTGTACCGATAGCTACATTATAGGGTATCCCAAAAAGAATCAGAAGCGGGGTCATCAGAGACCCTCCTCCAACACCTGTCATGCCTATTATTAGACCAACAAAGGCACCCGAAGTAGCATAAAGTATAAAATCCATTAGTATCTAGATGTTCCTAACTATACAAAAGCTGGCAACTTTAACAATTTATGACTATTCTTCAAAGTAATAGTTATTTTTATTTTTAAAATTTATATGTATATTTTGATTAATAGATTGAGTGAAATCGGCTAAAACCTCTTAATTTTTCCTTTAGGTTTCCTTTAGGTTTCCTTTAGGTTTCCTGTTAGTTTTGGAGCAAATAAGTTAAAATATTTGGATATTATTCAATTACTATTACTTGCGATTAAAGAGAGAACTTATGTCATTAGACTTAGAGAAAATCAACAAAGAATTAAGGGAAAAAACACCTGAGGAAATCGTTAAGTGGGCTTTTGGTCAAGGAAAAACTCCTATTATTACAACAAATTTTCGTCCTTATGAGGCTGCGTTAATTCATTTATGCACAAAAGAATCGTCATCTATTCCTGTCGTTTGGTGTGACTCTGGATATAATACGGATGCTACTTATAGGCACGCTGAAACCCTAATATCAGATCTTTCTTTAAATATTTCTCTCTATGTGCCAAAACAGTCTGCTGCTCATCGCAATGTAGTTATGGCAGGTATTCCGGATGTCGATAGCGATCTTCATGCAATTTTTACTAACCAAGTTAAGCTGGAACCTTTCAAGCGAGCCATGACTGACCATAAGCCAGATGTATGGTTTACTAATTTAAGAAAAGGGCAAACACAGTTTAGGGATTCTTTGGATATTGCCAGTCAAAGTGGAGATGGTATCGTTAAGGTAAGCCCATTTTTTTATTGGTCTGATGTAGAGCTAGATGTTTATTTGAAAGACCACAGCTTACCTAATGAGATAGATTATTATGATCCCACAAAAGTACATGAAAACAGAGAGTGTGGCTTGCATACTCAGTAACTGTTAATCTTTTTGCTGTTTATCAGAGGAATAGCTTGTGGAAATTGCATGTTTGGACTTAGAGGGTGTTTTGGTTCCGGAGATTTGGATCGCATTTGCTGAGAAAACTGGAATCGACGAATTAAAAAGAACTACGCGTGATGAGCCTGATTATGATGTTCTTATGAACTACAGGCTGGATGTCCTTAAAAAACACGGGCTCGGTTTGGCAGAAATAAAGGAAGTTATTGAAACACTGGCCCCTCTTGTGGGGGCAAAAGATTTTATAGATTGGTTGCGCGAGCGTTTTCAAGTAATTATTTTATCAGACACTTTTTATGAGTTTGCTCAGCCACTAATGAAGCAGCTCGGGTTTCCAGCGTTATTGTGCCATCAGTTGCAGGTGGATGAAGATAACAACATAATTGGTTATGCGCTAAGGCAACCTAACCCTAAGCGTCAAGCTGTAGTTGGCTTTAAGAGTATGTATTATCGCACTATAGCTGCAGGTGATTCATATAACGATACCACCATGCTAATTGAAGCCGATGCAGGAATTTTATTTCATGCACCTAAACAGGTAAAAGATGAATTTCCTCAATTTCCCGCTGTAGATGACTTTGAGGCACTTAAAAAAGAATTTATAAAGGCAAGTAATCGTAATATTTCTCTCTAAGTTGCTCTCTCTATTTATTCATAGGGCTGAGAGGTTATTTCGCTTTGCTTCTTTGTTCTGAGCTAGATGTAATCAGCGGTTCAATTTTGTCGAATATTTCTTGATACTCATCTTCTGCATTTGAGTCAGCAACTATACCACCGCCGCCCCAGCAATGAATATTATCGCCATCAACCACTAAAGTCCGTATAGCAATATTTGTATCCATTCTCCCTGCTGTGCTTATATATCCGATCGTTCCGCAATAAACAGATCGCTGACATGATTCAAGTTCATCGATGATCTCCATTGCTCTCTTTTTTGGTGCTCCAGTAATAGAACCCCCTGGAAAGCATCCGCGGAGCAAGGATAGGGGTGTTTGATCTTTGCGAATAGTCCCAGTTATCGTGCTAACCAGGTGGTGAACATTTTTAAAGCTTTCTAATTCAAACAACTTAGGTGTTTTTATGGATCCAGGAACACAAGATTTACCTAAATCATTTCGCAGCAAATCTACTATCATGAGATTTTCAGCCTTATTTTTTTCGCTATTAATTAGACTTTTTGCCTGAATAATATCAGATTGCTTGTCGCTACCGCGCCTTGCTGTACCTTTGATTGGCTTAGTTTCAACTTTATCTCCGTGGAGCTTTATAAAGCGTTCTGGAGAGAAACTTAAGATTGCTTGCCGTGTATCCCCTAACTGATAATAACAGCTGTATGGAGCCGGAAGGCTCTTGCGTAGCTCCTTGTATAGTTTCCAGCTGTCTACTTTAAGTTTTGCAGAGAAATGTTGAGCGTAGTTAACTTGATAGCAATCCCCGGCGAGAATATAATCTTTGACTTTACCGACAGAAGACAAATAATGATCTTTTTGAGTAGTCGAAAATAGATTTATATTGTAATTTTCTTCCTTTTTTACATTATCTTGCGTTCTATTATGAATGCATTTTAGAACTTCTTTTTTTAGCTTTAAAGGGCAGTCATAATTAAAGAATATCATAGTTTTTTTTGAAAAATGATCTAGGACTACGGCCCATTGGTAGTAGCCGACCCTCATATCAGGGAGGCTGTCAGGCTTCGGTAGCTTATAGTTTTTCTTTCTACCAAGATCATAGCCAAAATATCCCGCTATACCTCCAGCGAATGGATAGTCATCATAGGAGCTACCAGCTTTTTTTAATGATGAGAATAATTGCTCACATAAGCTAAAAGGCTCCTCGGTAGAGGTTTTGGTGCCTTGAGGTGAGATTGTCGTTGTTATGCATCCAATTGTTTCTAGCGTTATTGATGGATGAGCTGTGATTATATCAAATTGGCTGCTCGAACAAGCGGGATGACCGGAATCTAGCCATAGAGCATCTGGTAAGTGTCGAACCGACGCAAAAAGACTTTCGGGGTTCGCGTGGTAGGGGAGGTCGATGATTTCAACTTTTTGCATGGTGTAGTAGTCTACGTTACTTCGCTCTAATTTCAATCATGACAATATTTCAGGAGTGTTTGTCTTTACAGGTGTCCGTTAAAAGTAAAAAATAAATAATCAACAAAAAGTTAATAAAACCTAAAATAAAGAGGTAGTTTTTTGTAAACAAAGCAATGATCTTTTACCTAATATGGAGTATATATGAATTATTCAACCCCAGACCTTTGTGATGAGCATCCAAGCCTTGTAAGTGTTGTAGAGCCAATGTTTGCTAATTACGGTGGAAGGGATTCTTTTGCTGGAGAGATCGTCACAGTAAAGTGCTATGAGGATAACTCATTGGTCAAAGAGCATGCAGGAAAATTAGGACTAGGTAAGGTTTTGGTTGTCGATGGAGGCGGCTCTATGCGTCGCGCACTATTAGGCGACCTAATCGCTAACGATGCATTTGAGAATCAATGGCAGGGCATCATAATCTATGGGTGTGTTCGCGATGTAGATAGTTTAGTTACCCTTGATTTTGGGATTCAAGCAATTGGAAGCTCTCCGCTAAAAACTCAAAAACGCGGTATTGGTGACCTAAATATCCCAATTACATTTGGCGGGGTAACATTTAATCCTGGTGAGTTTGTATATGCTGACAATAATGGAGTTATTGTATCAGCCGTGGATATTTCATGAAAAATTTGATCTCTAAAAGGTAAGAAAAAGGGCTGTAGAAACAGCCCTTTTTCATTTTAGCTTAAGAGTCCAGCTCCTAAAATTGATTCATTGTGTTGTCTTTACCAGAAGCTTTTAGTGCAGCCTCGCCAGCAAAGTATTCTTTGTGGTCATCGCCCATATCAGATCCAGCCATGTTCTGATGCTTAACGCAGGCAATATTTTGGCGTATTTCTTTGCGTTGTACGCCTTTTACGTAACCTAACATTCCCTGGTCACCAAAGTACTCTTTGGCAAGATTATCTGTAGAGAGTGCAGCGGTATGATAAGTTGGCAGGGTGATAAGATGATGGAAAATACCTGCTTCTCTAGCTGAGTCTGCTTGAAAGGTTCTGATTTTCTCATCCGCTTCGGCCGCCAACGTGGTCTCATCGTAATCAATACTCATAAGGCTATCGCGATCATAGGCTGAAACATCTTTACCGTCTGATTGCCATGCATCAAAGATTTGCTGACGAAAGTTTAGTGTCCAGTTAAAAGAAGGACTATTGTTGTATACAAGCTTGGCGTCTGGAACCTGTTCTCTAATAGCACTCACCATTGCGCCGATCTGAGCGATATGGGGCTTCTCTGTTTCAATCCATATAAGGTCCGCACCATTTTGCAGAGAGGTGATGCAGTCTAAAATACAACGAGCCTCTCCCGTACCTTGTTTGAACTGAAACAGGTTTGATGGGAGACGTTTGGGCCGTACTAGCTTTCCATCTCTATTAAGAACAATATCACCATTGCTGGTTGAGTCTAAAGTTACTTCATCGCAATCGAGAAATGAGTTGTATTGGTCTCCTAAATCCCCGGGCTCTTTGGTGACTGCTATTTGCTTAGTTAAGCCAGC
>JBLHWD010000073.1:0-4702 GCA_047628995.1 Saprospiraceae bacterium
TACTACGCGCAGCATGATAACAATATAGGGAAGCTTATAGATGATCAGCTGCAAAAAATTAATAAAATTTTTACAACATATAATGATAGATCTGAGTTAATGCTTTTTAATGCTTCTCCAGCAGGCAAGCCTCAGGACTTATCGCTGGAAATGATTGACGTCCTGTCTATGTCTCGTGATATTTTTGTCTTATCCAAAGGGTCTTTTGATCCAACAGTATTTTCTTTGGTAGATCTATGGGGCTTTGGGCCGCTTAGTACTGACGACACTGTTCCGTCCCATGAGTCAATTATGAGCCTTATACCTTTTGTAGGCTTCAATAGAGTCATTATAGATAGAGAGAGAAAAACAGCGATACGGCCTAATGGCACAAGGATTGATTTCTCGGGAATAGCGAAAGGCTATGCTGCAGATACTGTTGCGACTCTATTGAATTCATTGGGAGTGTCCAGTTACCTGATAGAGGTAGGTGGAGAGTTGCGAGCTCAAGGGAGAAAGTCGAATAATGATAATTGGCGTATAGCTATCGAAATACCTTCTCTTATAAATCATGGAGTGCAGCAGATCGTGGAAGTTGTGGACTCTGGTGTGGCTACATCAGGAGACTATCGGAACTATTTTGAGAAAAATGGCATCCGGTATTCGCATACTATAGACCCACGAACAGGCTACCCTATTACTCATAACCTGGTATCAGTTACAGTTATAGCTGAGACTGCCTCTAAAGCAGACGCATTTGCTACATCTATGATGGTTCTGGGGCCGGAGGCTGCTTTAAACCTAGCAGAAGAAAACGATCTAGCAGCGTACCTCTTGGTTAAAAGCCATGGTGAGTTTGACGCTGTGTATTCTTCAGCTTTCATTCCTTATATTGCGGGAGAATAGAAATGCTTGAGCTGTTTCTTGCATTTATCGTTCTAGTACTGATCATGGCCGGTATGGCTGTTGGTGTAATCATGGGTAAAAGCCCTCTAAAAGGCTCTTGTGGCGGCGTCGGAGCTGCATTAAACGAGAGTAACTATGTTTGCGATTTATGCGGAGGAGATCAAAATAAATGTGACGAACTATCGCCCAGTAGGCAGAAAGGGTCAAAAAGTATTACTAATGACTTGGGCTATGACGCGACCGCCGAGCAGAAAAAGAAACCCGCTCTATAGATTCCTATTCGCTAGTCAGTACGTAAGTTTTGTTTAATATGCAATTCAATTTTCTTTCCAATTTGTAGTGGTAGATTTAAATTTAAATCATTCCACTTAGCTATATCTTTTATTGAGACTTTATTTTGTTTTGCAATCTGCCAAAGCGAATCACCATCCTGTACCGTGTAAATACTCCATTTCTTCGCATCGTTGATATCAAGCCCTGTTCCAGGTATCTTTATTTTTTGTCCGATTTGTATAATGTGACTATGAATATTATTCCTCTGCATGAGAGATTTAATACTAATTTTGTGCTTTAGAGCAATCAAAGAGAGCGTATCCCCTCGTAGAACCTTGTGTATCGTTATTGCAGACCATTCTTTTTTTGGTATTTTTTCCAGAGAATTTAAAAAAATTTGTTTTGAATCAACAGGTAATAAAATTAAATGTGGTTGTTCGGGGTGAGTTGTTCCTAATTTGTAGGCTGGGTTTAACAATCGCATTTCTTTATATTGTATGCCTGCCATTTCTGCTGCTTTTGATAAATTTATCTGACTGCTTACCGTCACACTTTCGAAGTATGGTTGGTTAGCAAGGCCCGGAAGAGTGACGCTGTAATTGCTTGGATTTGATATTATCCTTGAAAGTATTAACAGCCTTGGTACATAAGACGTAGTTTCTGCTGGCAATTTAAGGGACCAAAAGTCTGTAGGCCGACCTTCTTTTTGATTTTTTCTAATAGCCCTCCTGACTGTCCCTTCACCGCCATTATATGCTGCTAGAGCTAACAACCAGTCACTATTGAAACGCTTGTGTAGATATTGCAAGTAGTCAATTGCAGCGCTAGTTGATTTTATAGGGTCAATTCGAGCATCATACCAAGAGTCATTTTTTAGCTCATATAACCTAGCGGTCGGCGGGATGAATTGCCACAAGCCACCAGCATGTTTAGACGAATATGAGAGAGGATTATAGCCACTCTCGATCGCTGGTAAGAGAGCAATTTCTAATGGAATATTATTGGCTTCCAGTTCGCCAATAATATGAAATATGTAGCGTTTCCCTCTTTCTGTAATTTTGTTGATATAGAGCTGTTGATCTTGATCCCAGTGCTTTTTTTTATCTAACTCCGGATGATTGTAGTGGTGACGTAATTTTAGACCATGTCTTAATCTATTCCACAGATCATTGGATGTTAATGTTTTATTTTCAATAAAGACTGCATTTTTTGCTAGGGGATAGCTGACTTCTTTCGAGTGCTTATGCTGAGAGCATCCTGAGTTAAGGATTATCAGACATGCTAGAAATGCTAGTATTTTTAGATCCATTATTGCCACTGTGGAGTTTGTTATTTAGTAAATACTAGACATGCTTAGATTCTAGGCCTCATTATAACCTTGGTCAATAATGGTATATATTAGAGCTTCCGTTTTGTTCAATGCAGTTAAAGCCTTCTTTGCTTTCTAGAGCTAAAAAGCATCCTTCCATTTACGTATAATGCCAAATATTTCATAATTAGCGAGGTTTTTCTTGTTGCTGTAATTCTCTGCAGCCTCTTGAATATTTTTTTTTGCGACTCTTAAAAAAGGGTTGGTTTTCAGCTCTAGTCCTATCGTTGAAGGGATTGTCGGCTGACCTTTGCTTCGCAACAACTTTATTTTTTCCGAATAGTCCTTCAAGGGTTTGTTTTCTGGGTCTATGCTAATTGCGAAACGAGTGTTATTTTCAGTGTATTCGTGACCACAATAAACCTTAGTTGAATGTGGTAGCGATGCTAATTTATTTAGGGATTCGAGCATTTGTTTTGGAGTTCCTTCAAATAGCCTTCCGCATCCGTTAGAAAACAGAGTGTCCCCGCAAAATAATAAAGATTCGCTCTGAGAGTAATAGGCTATATGGTCCAATGTGTGACCTGGGATGCTCAATATTTGAAATTTTTTCCCAGCTATACTTAACGTGTCATTGTCATAAACTGTCTGAGTTACCTGTCTTATTCCTTCAGGGCCATAAACTGGAACTGAATAGATATCAGTTAGTTCATCTACACCTCCGACATGATCTGGATGATGATGTGTAATTAATATTCCATCCAACGATAGCCCTAATTTTTTAAGCTGACGGAGTACCGGCTTAGCTTCACCAGGATCGACAACATGTGCCGATTTTGTTCCTTCTGGGTTAATCAGCCATACATAGTTATCATTAAATGCGTTAATAGTGTGAATATTAAGAGTCATGCCTATGTCCTTGGGCTTAATTGTTATTTATTTTTGCATGATAGAGCATAAAGTGAGACAGCAAGAATAATTAATTTAACATTAAACTTTAATATGATCATACAGAAAATAATTTTTAAAAATATAAGTCATAAATCTTTAAAAATTTCATCAGCAGTTTCATTAAAAAAGCTTACAATAGTATCATTAGCTTGAGCTAAAAACGCTGGATATAGGCATGCTTTACAAATAAACTTTATGGTTATCTTCAGGAGAATATAATTGAAAGAAGTTGAGATTTTTACCGATGGAGCGTGCAGGGGGAACCCGGGTCCTGGGGGGTGGGGGGCCTTACTAAGGTATGAAGGTATCGAAAAATCTCTCTATGGCGGCGAGAATGAAACAACAAACAATAGAATGGAGTTGATGGCTGCAATAGAAGGCCTGGCTTCATTAAAGGAAGCCACAAAAGTCATTTTAACGACTGACTCTCAATACGTGCGTCAGGGCATTACAATATGGCTTCATAACTGGAAAAAGCGTGGCTGGAAAACAGCAGGTAAGAAACCAGTCAAAAATATCGACTTGTGGCAGCGACTTGAGAAAGAAGCAGGTCTTCATGATGTTAAGTGGCTCTGGGTAAAGGGGCACAGTGGTCATCGTGAAAATGAAATAGCTGACCAACTAGCAAACCAAGGAATAGACGATCTTGCGCCATTGCTCTAGACTCCACTTTTCCAGATTGAAGCCCCAATGCACTATTATATGTTTAACTAAGGCTTAGCATTATGACAAGACAAGTTGTGCTGGATACAGAAACTACAGGGTTGGAACCAAGCGAGAATCATCGAATAATTGAGATTGGTTGTGTTGAGCTTATTGATAGGCAGCTAACAGGACGTCATTATCATCAATACATAAACCCTGAAAGAGATATAGACCAAGGGGCAGTGGATGTGCATGGCATAACAACTGATTTCCTTGCTGATAAGCCAGTTTTTTCATCTATATCTAAAGAGTTTATAGAGTTTATTACTGGTGCTCAGTTAATAATTCATAATGCACCTTTTGACATTGGATTTATTGACCATGAAATGGGCAAGCTAAAAGAAAAAACTGCCTCTGTTGTTGAAGTTTGTAGTGTCATAGATACCCTAGTTATGGCTCGAGAGCGCCATCCTGGTCAAAGAAATAACCTTAATGCACTCTGTAAAAGATATTTTGTTGATAACTCAAAGCGAGATTTGCACGGCGCCTTGCTAGATGCGGAAATATTAGCTGATGTTTATTTGCTGATGACAGGCGGGCAGGTAGATCTTGCGCTGGGGAGTCATGACGGTGCCAGAG
>JBLHWD010000074.1:0-4644 GCA_047628995.1 Saprospiraceae bacterium
CACTTCACCGTGCTGTCCAAAATGGTGATTATGCCGCATGGCATGATTATGCTGACTTGGTTAATAAGCGCCCAGTGTCGACGCTAAGAGATCTATTAAGAATTAAAGGGGATATTAAGCAGGTCCTTTTAGCTGACGTAGAGCCGATTGATAAGATATTAAAGCGATTTGATTCAGCGGGCATGTCTTTGGGGGCTCTGTCGCCAGAGGCTCATGAAGGTTTGGCTCAGGCTATGAATAGCTTAGGGGGGCGATCGAACTCAGGGGAAGGAGGCGAGGATCCTGCTCGCTACGGAACAATTAAGGCATCCAAAATAAAACAGGTTGCTTCTGGTCGTTTTGGAGTTACACCGCATTATTTATCAAGCGCCGAAGTCATTCAAATTAAGATAGCTCAAGGCGCAAAGCCGGGAGAAGGCGGCCAGCTTCCCGGCGGTAAAGTGAATGAACTGATTGCTCGGCTTAGGTATTCAGTACCAGGCGTAACTTTAATCTCCCCTCCGCCACATCATGATATTTATTCAATTGAAGATTTGGCTCAACTTATTTTTGATCTTAAGCAGGTAAACCCAAAAGCACTAGTTTCCGTGAAACTAGTATCTCGCCCAGGCGTTGGGACCATTGCTGCTGGAGTAGCTAAAGCGTATGCAGACTTAATTACAATATCAGGCTATGACGGCGGCACAGCCGCAAGTCCATTAACATCAATTCGTTATGCTGGTTCCCCTTGGGAATTAGGTCTTTCTGAGACGCATCAGATGCTTAGAGCTAATGATTTGCGAGATAAAGTTCGTGTGCAAGCAGATGGCGGATTAAAAACTGGTCTTGATGTTGTAAAGGCAGCTATCTTGGGGGCTGAAAGTTTTGGTTTCGGTACCGGCCCAATGGTGGCCCTTGGATGCAAGTACCTAAGAATCTGCCACTTAAATAACTGTGCGACTGGTGTTGCTACACAAGACAAAGAGTTGAGAGAAAACTATTATAGAGGCACAGTCGAAACCGCAAAAAACTTCTTTCTTTTTATGGCAGAAGAAACTCGGGAATGGATGGCGCGCCTTGGAGTCTTGACTCTCGAAGAGTTAGTTGGGCGGGTCGATCTGTTGGAGATTTTTGATGGAAATACGGAAAAACAAAAAAAACTGGATTTATCCCCAATAATTTACACTGATGAATTTTTGAAAAGTAAACCACAAACATGCCGGATCGCTAGCAATACCCCTTTCGACAAAGGGCGATTAGCTGAAGAAATGGTGAAAGATATGCTGTCAGCTATTGAGTCAAAAGAAGGCGGCGACTTTAGCTACAAAATAAGCAATTGCGATCGCTCTATCGGAGCTCGCTTATCTGGGGAAATAGCAAAGCGGTATGGCAATCAGGGTATGGCTGACACCCCAGTCAACTTAATACTCAGTGGTGTTGCTGGTCAATCCCTCGGTGTTTGGAATGCAGGTGGCCTAAACATATACCTTCGAGGCGATGCTAACGACTATGTCGGTAAAGGTATGGCTGGTGGTAAAATTGTTATATCACCACCAGAAGGTAGCAATTTTCCTTCAAATCAAGCTCCTATTATTGGTAATACTTGCCTGTATGGTGCAACATCAGGAAAATTGTATGCAGCTGGTTGTGCAGGTGAGCGATTTGCTGTACGCAACTCAGGAGCTCATGCTGTAATTGAGGGTGCCGGCCATCACTGTTGCGAATATATGACAGGGGGGATAGTTGTTGTGTTGGGCCCCGTTGGCTCTAATTTTGGCGCCGGCATGACAGGTGGTTTTGCTTATGTTTTAGATAAGAATAACAGTTTTGTAGACAGCTATAATATGGAGTTAGTAGAAATTCAGCGTATTACAACTGAGTCTACAGAAGGATATCGCTCACACGTGGAATCCATGATTGTTGAATTTGTTGCTGAGACGTCAAGTGTTTGGGGGCAGGAAATTTTAGATAATTTCGATGATTTCATCAGAAAATTCTGGCTAGTAAAACCAAAGGCAGCTAGCCTGCAGAAATTACTGGCCCATACGCATGCCGAACCTCAGTGACCGGAAGCAACATAAACCCAAAAAGCTGCTATTGATACTAAAGAGTTTATACCTATGAATGATAGATTAAACAACGATTTTCAGTTTGTTCAGGTGGGAAGGCATGATCCTGAAACAAAAGATATGCATAGTCGCACTAAGGAATTTGTTGAAATATACGAGCCAACTAAAATAAAGGATGCCTGTAATCAGGCGCATCGTTGTTTAGACTGCGGTAATCCCTACTGTGAGTGGAAGTGCCCCGTACACAACTACATACCAAATTGGTTAAAACTTCTATCTGATGGAAATATTCTTGAGGCTGTAGAGTTATGCCATGCGACAAATACTTTGCCTGAAGTGTGTGGGCGTGTTTGCCCGCAAGATCGCTTATGCGAAGGAGCTTGCACACTCAATGATGAATTCGGGGCAGTAACAATTGGTAATGCTGAAAAATATATTACTGATACTGCATTTGCTATGGGCTGGCGGCCAGATATGTCTAAGGTCTCTCCGACTGGAAAGAAAGTTGCTATTATTGGCGCTGGTCCGGCAGGACTTGGATGTGCTGACGTTTTAGTGCGCAGCGGGGTTAAGCCTGTTGTTTTTGACCGTTATCCTGAAATTGGTGGTTTGCTAACTTTTGGAATTCCAGAATTTAAGCTAGAAAAATCTATCATGCAGAAGCGTCGGTCAATCTTTGAGGACATGGGTATAGAATTTAAACTCAACACACAAGTTGGTGTGGATATTCAGGTTGATGAGCTTACAGATAAATTTGATGCTATTTTTTTAGGCATGGGTACTTATAAGTATATGAAAGGGGGTTTCCCTGGAGAAAACTTACCGGGTGTTTATGATGCATTGCCGTTTCTTGTTTCCAACGTGAATAGGAATATGGGCTGGGAAAAAGATGTTACGGATTTTATAAGCGTGGAAGGTCAGCGAGTAGTTGTTCTTGGCGGTGGAGATACAGCTATGGATTGTAATCGCACCTCAATTAGACAGGGCGCAGAAAAAGTTTCTTGTGCATATCGTAGAGATCAAGAAAACATGCCTGGCTCACGGAGAGAAGTAAAAAATGCCCAAGAAGAGGGAGTGCAATTTTTATTCAATAGGCAGCCCATTGAAATCATCGGCGACAGTAAAGTTGAAGGCATCAAAGTAGTAACTACCAAGCTAGGTGATCCTGATGAAAATGGTCGGCGAAGACCAATCCCAGTTCCTGATAGTGAAGAAATAATACCAGCAGATGTCGTGCTAATTGCGTTTGGCTTCAAGCCAAATCCAGCACCATGGATGGCGGAGCTTGGCGTGCAATTAAATGACTGGGAGGGTGTTGTCGCCGCAGAAGAACAGCAATTTAAATTTCAAACTAGCAACCCTAAGGTGTTTGCTGGTGGTGACATGGTGCGTGGTTCTGACCTAGTTGTGACTGCCATCTGGGAAGGCCGCCAGGCTGGCGAAGGCATCCTTGATTACCTTAAAATCTAGAGATTTCTCCTCATGATAGAACTTAAAAACGATCGTTTCCTCCGAGCGTTGATGCGAGAAAACGTCGATATCACCCCTGTTTGGATGATGAGGCAAGCTGGGCGTTATCTCCCTGAGTATAGAAAGGTGCGTGCTATAGCTGGAGATTTTATGGCACTTTGTACAGACCCTCAGAGAGCTTGTGAGGTAACCTTGCAGCCATTAGATCGCTACAATCTAGATGCTGCCATATTGTTCTCTGATATTTTAACGATACCAGATGCTATGGGCTTGGGTCTATTTTTTGAGCCTGGCGAAGGTCCTCGTTTTCGTAAACCAATTCGGACTGAAAGTGATATTAGCCAATTATCTGTAATAGATCCATACAGGGATTTACCTTATGTCATAGAGGCGGTCTCTACCATACGGCAAGAACTTAATGGGCGTGTCCCATTGATAGGGTTTTCTGGTAGCCCATGGACATTAGCTACATATATGATCGAAGGTAAGTCCAGTCGTGATTTCCCGTTATGTAAGACCATGATGTATAACCAACCTGAGCTAATGCATAGATTGCTTGATATTCTTGCCGACTCCGTTATCGTTTACCTCAATGCTCAAATAAAAGCAGGTGCTCAAGCAGTACAAATTTTTGATACCTGGGGTGGAGCCCTTTCTTTCAACGCTTATCGAGAGTTTTCCTTGAGGTATATGGAGAAAATTGTCCATGGTTTAATTCGAGAGAGTGAGGGCAGAAAAGTACCCGTGATATTATTTACTAAAGGTGGCGGGCAGTGGTTAGAGGATATTGCTGACACTGGTTGCCATGCTATTGGTCTTGATTGGACAACCCACATAGGTTCTGCACGTAAAAGAGTGGGAGACAGAGTAGCGCTACAAGGTAATATGGATCCTGCTATTCTTCGCGCATCTCCCCAGCGTATAACAGAAGAAGTTAAGGCTATTTTAATGCAATTTGGTAGTGGCGGCGGGCACGTATTCAACCTCGGTCATGGCATCACTCCTGACATCAAGCCTGAAAATGTAAAAATATTTATTGATGCAGTACATGAGTTGTCATTAGCTCACCTAGACGAGTAGTTGATCCAGATTTGTACTTTTCTGCCCATTTTGTCTTGTTGGGTTC
>JBLHWD010000075.1:0-4640 GCA_047628995.1 Saprospiraceae bacterium
TTGTCTCATGAACTCCAAGGCTTACATGCATCATAGGCGCTCGTACTTTTAAAATAATGTCAGCCTGCCCCCAAAGCAACTCGGTTTCTTTTGATATTGATGCCCCTGCATTAATATAAGCTTGGTCATCATAATGAGCCGATATGCCTGCAGATGACTCAACAACAACTTCGTAACCAAGTTTAATTAGTCTGACAACAGAAGCGGGAGTTGCCGCCACTCTTCTTTCATCTTTAAAAATTTCTTTTGGTATACCGAGCTTTAACATCAACACTCCTCCCTTAGCACCATTTTCTTACTCAGGCGCATATTTTATTACTAGAGCCAAGCTATATAGCTAAACATCAACACAATAAAAACTACTCATTAATACTATCTCATCAGCAGCATTACTTCCATACATGAAACCTAGTCTTCTAAAGACATGCCGAGATTATTTACTTGATCAAGAAACTGGATAGCTGGAGTAAATCCAGTCTTTGCTGCCTTAGTAAACCAAATTGTCCCCATGTCTGGGTCCTTTTTCACACCAAGCCCGTTAAAATACAGCCCCCCTAGACCATACATAGCCGCGGCATAGCCCTTATTGGCAGCTGACTTATACCATTTGATGGCCTCAGGATAGTTTTGTTGGACCATGTGTCCATTTTGATAAAATGTTCCAAGGTCAAACATTGCCCTTAGATGACCAAGTTCTGCAGCTTTTTTATAATATTCAATAGCTATTACGGCATCTTGATCCACTCCCCAGCCCTCCTTGCGAAGATGCGCAATACCATAATAAGCCCTAGCGTCAGCGTCAGCTTCTCCAGAAAGACGGAGTATTTCATATCCAGCCTTGGGGTCGCCATTCCTGATAATATCGTAAGCCTCTTTAATAGAATCGCCATAAGAGACAGGTATCCATAAGCAAAACAAAATCAAGCTAAAGTAATGCAACATAATTTTCATTAATATTCTCCACTTCCTGCTAAGTAGTTAACTATTTATACTTAAATTCACAGATATCATAACCTTTCTACTATTGATATCTTATGGTGAAAGCATATATCTATTCGTGCATGTATAATAAATTTTTTACTTAAACTTGCTAATAAAATAAAGCTGAAATTTGCATACCTATAGCTATTCGCTCAAAGAAAATCTAGCACTGCATGATTGCATATCATGAGTTTTGATAACCTTGGGCTATCAAAAGAGATACTGAAAGCTTTGGAAGAAAAACAATATCTCACACCAACTCCAATTCAAACTAAGGCAATTCCGCTAGTTTTCCAAGGAAAAGACATTGTAGCTGCCGCACAAACTGGAACAGGAAAAACAGCCAGCTTTTTACTTCCAATGCTTCAATTGCTATCAAAAGGCATCAAAGCAAAATCTAATCAAGCAAGATCTCTTATACTAGTCCCCACTCGAGAGCTAGCGATTCAGATTGAAGAAAATGCCCATCAATATGGAAAATTTTTACCCTTAAGAACAATCGTAGTTTATGGAGGGGTAAAAATAAACCCTCAAATGATGGCTCTTCGTAAAGGGGCAGACATTTTAATAGCCACTCCAGGGCGGCTTATAGATTTATGCAGCAAAAATGCAGTCAAATTTCCTCGATTAGAACTATTAGTATTGGATGAAGCAGATCGCATGTTAGACCTTGGCTTTACGGATAACATTTGTAAGATTTTGTCATTACTGCCAAAGAATCGACAGAATTTGATGTTTTCAGCTACATTTTCTGAAAACATACTTAATCTTTCGGCTCAGTTATTTAAAAATCCTACTGAGATATCATCTTCCGAAAAGAACATTACAGCAGCTACTATCAAGGAGTGGGTTTTTCCAGTAGACAAGAAACTCAAACCTGCACTACTAATAAAGCTAATTTCTCTGTACAAGTGGACGCAAGTGCTCGTTTTTACTAAGACCAAAAAAGGCGCAGACAAACTCTCCTCATTTCTTAATGCTAAAGGGCTAAAGACTGCCGCGCTGCACGGAGATAAAAGTCAAACTCTAAGAGAGCAAACTTTAGCTGACTTTAAAAATGGCACCATAAAAATTCTTATAGCGACAGATGTAGCTGCTAGGGGGTTAGACGTCGACCAACTTCAACAAGTAGTTAATTTCGACCTGCCTCACATCCCAGAAAACTATATCCACAGAATTGGTCGCACTGGAAGAGCAGGGCTGAAGGGGCAAGCCACATCTCTGGTAAGTGCGGATGAGTTTAAAGAGCTATGTGAAATTGAAAGCCTAATAAAAAGACTGCTGCCAAGAAGAGTGGTTGATGGCTTTGAACCAAGCCACAATCTTCCCGAATCAGCGCTAACTATTAGAACAAAAAAACCCAAAAAACCCAAAAAACCCAGTACCCAGAAAGCTGTCTTAGACATAAAAAAAACAAACAGACATAGCGACGGTCTTAACCTTCAGCCAAGAAGACCGCCTTTGATAAAATCTTAGTTATTTTATGCTAAACAGTAATTGCCAGTAATTCTTTCAGATGATGATCAATTTGCTCGATACATTTAGGGTCCATCCCAAATAATCCAAGGTGCCCCCAGTCAGTCTTAATGACCCTAAGCTCGCTATTTGGTACCATCTTTTGATTATCTGCGCAGTCTATCGGAGGGAAAAACATATCCGTATTAATTGGCATTACAAACATTTTAGCAGTTATTTGCATTAACGCTTTTTTAAGATTTCCGTCTGTTGCTTTACTTACATCTCCGTATTGCCATTTCGATGCCAAACACAACAAATTATTAGGATCCATGGGTGAAAAGTAAGCTTGAGTGAATCCCTCACAGAATTCTTCAGAGGATGAGAACCCAATATCTCGCCATAATTCTTTTTTAAACATCTCAGTGCTATAGCCCATTACAGACCACAAGTCAGCATGGCGCCGCAAACCCTCGCGTACCGACTTAGGGTCTTCATAGGAGCCATTCTTCCAGGCTGGATCCGATTCAATTGCTTCATTTAGGGTTTTTGTAAACAGAAAATCGTGCGGTGTATTTTTAGCAGTTCCGGCAATAGGAGCTGCTCTTTTAACCATTTTGGGGTAACGGACGGCCCACTCCCAAGTTTGCTGGGCCCCCATAGAGCCCCCAACAACAAGAGCCAAATAATTTAGCCCAAAGAGCTCAGTAATAAGCCTATGCTGGGCACGAACATCGTCTCCTATTTGGACTTTTGGAAATAATTCCGCTCCGTACGGGGCTGGAGTATTATGAGGAGATGTAGATAGCCCATTACCAATTTGATTGACTATGACCACAAAGTACTTGCTTGGATTGATTGCATGATCTTCCCCTACATAAACCTGCTCCATGATCTTACTGGTGCCTGAATACCAAGTAGTCAAAAGGATGGCGTTATCCTTTTGAGGGTTTAATTGACCAAAAGTAGTGTAGGCAAGCTGACAATTTTTTATCGACTCGCCACTTTCCAGCTCAAAATTGCCAAGATCAAAAAGAGAGTATGGGCCGTGATTTTCTTGCGAATAATAGTCATTTAATGGCATAAAGCCTCTCCTCGTCAAATATTCACTCTATCAGTTTCTGGCATTCTGTGAAATGAAGCAACATGAAAAATTAGCTGCAGAAATAAATTGACGCTAAAGACTCTTCAGCTATGACTTAAATAATATAATGGCTGGCGCATAAAAAACGGGCTTAGAATTTAATTCAGAGCCCGAACTTATTGTCTTATATAGCAAAAGCAAATAATTATTATTTCTTAACGGAGCGTCCAGCAAAACGCTTATTGAAACGGTCAATACGTCCGCCTGTATCTGCAGTTTTTTGCTTCCCAGTATAAAAAGGATGGCATGAAGAGCACACATCAAGATGGATGGCATCAGGCTTTGTTGAACCTACGGTCACAACATTGCCACAGCTGCATGTTGCTGTCATATTTGCATAATTTGGATGAATTTCTTTTTTCATGTTTTCATTGCCTCAATGTCTTGCATACCGCCACTCAATCATCATACTGTTGAGCACCATATGTCTCTTTCTGACTGAGCTGGCATACTACCAGAAAACAATACGCATTCAAGGTTTTAAAGAAAATACCGAACAATGACAAACGATGAATACTGATAAAAAACAAATAATCTATCACGTAGCTGTATCTTCGCCTTTAAGACGACTGTTTGACTATCTTTCTCCGGAGACGTCACACAAAGCTCCTGAGGATAGAATTCTTCAGCCTGGAATTAGGGTTACAGTACCATTTGGACACAGAAAAATTGTTGGAATTATTGTAGCGAGAAGCAAAGACAGCTCTCTACCTCTGTCCCGCCTGAAACCCATTGCAAATATAATTGATACAGAGCCTTTAATTCCGGAATACCTATTCAAAATATATATCTGGGCAACTAGGTACTATCAACACCCTATAGGAGACGGACTCTTCCGCTCATTACCGAGCCTGCTACGAAAAGGGAAAGATTTGCCCAATGAAAAAATACAACGTTGGCGTCTAACAGAAAAAGGGGAGAAGCTCACTCCTGAAAAACTAACAAAAACTCCAAAGCAGCAAGAAGTATTCTCTTTGATTAAATACGAACTAACTATAAACAAACATGATGTTGGACGACTTAAAATATCACCTTCTATATTGAGACAGCTGAAGGAAAA
>JBLHWD010000076.1:0-4602 GCA_047628995.1 Saprospiraceae bacterium
ACAAAAAACTCCCACTTCCCCCGCGCCAGCCACATAAGGAATATGCAAGTATTCTGCAAATTCGGTATGTCCAGCTAAATAGCCTATTAAACCCAAAGCACTACCGATAAAAACTATCGGCATAATAGCTAAGCCATCTAAGCCATCCGTAAGATTTACTGCATTACTGCTGCCCACAATTACAAAATATGTAAGTACAATATAAAAGGCGCCTAGGGGCAAAGCTACATCTTTAAAAAATGGCACTATTAGCTCATTTTCTACGCCGACACTTCCCATTCTATAAAGAATAATTCCAATAATAAGAGCTGCTAGTGACTGCCAAAAATATTTCCACTTAGCAAGCAATCCCCTAGAATTACTTTTAACAATTTTTTTGTAGTCATCCACCCAACCAATAGTCCCAAATAAGAGGGTTGCTAGTAAGATTACCCAGACATAATGATTCGAGAGGTCTGACCAAAGAAGGGTGCTTGTAAAGATAGAAAAGAGTATTAGTACACCGCCCATAGTTGGTGTTCCGGACTTGCTTAGATGGCTTGCTGGCCCATCACTTCTAACTGATTGTCCAATTTGCAGGTAAGCCAGGCGGCGAATCATCCAGGGTCCAAAAACAAACGAGATACCCAAAGATGTAAGGGCTCCCATGACCGTCCGAACTGTTATATATTTTACTACGCCAAAACTACCGAAATATTGCACTAAATAGTCAGCTAGCCAAATAAACATTTTATGCGCCTCCTAATGTTTCTATAAGCCCAGCTACATCTTCCATAGCCATAAATCTTGACCCTTTAACCAAAACTACCGTGTCAGAATTAAGTTTGCATAGATCTAAAAAATTAATATCGTCGAAATAGCTTATTAGTTCTTTCTTATCCCTAAAGTGACGGCCTTTGCTCCCAAATTCTTTGACAGCATGAAAGCAGAGCGGTCCAGCAGCCAAAAGAAAATCGACGCCATTGTCTAAAGCATACGCGCCCATTTCAGCATGAAGCGCCACCTCATCTTCACCAAGTTCTGCCATGTCGCCCAACACTAAAATATGTAACCCTTTAATCTCGACAAGGTTATTAATAGCTGCTTTTACTGAACCTGGGTTTGCATTGTAGCTGTCATCAATAAGAGTTACGCCGGAGGGAAGTTTTTTAAAATTCATCCTGTTTGGCATCTGCATTACATTATTTAAGCCATGTGCAATAGAGCTTAATTGCGCGCCTGCCGCATAACTACAGGCTGCTGCTGCAATCGCATTTAAAACATTATGTTTTCCACTAGCTGAAAGAGTCACTCTTACTTCTCCGCTAGGAGCAACTAGCGTAAAGCTATAACAGCCGCCCTCCTTTAACACAAGATTCTTGGCGGTAAAATCAGCCTTGGGATTGCTCATCGAAAAGTTAAAAACTCTTGCATTTGTTGACTCAGACCATATTTCAGCGTAATCCTCATCAAGATTAATAACTGCAATACCTCCAGTCGGGAGACTCCTATAGACCTCACCTTTAGTCTTTGCAATATTGATAAGACTGCCAAAGCCTTTTAGATGGGCGGGAAGAACGTTGCTTACCAGTGCAATGTCAGGTAGTGCTAGATTACAGAGATATTCTATATCTCCAGCTGCTCTTGCCCCCATTTCCACTACCGCATAATCATGGTCAGAGCATATTTTCATTAGCGTATAAGGAACACCGACCTCATTATTGAAGTTTCCTTTTGTAGACAATACTTTACCCATTCCCTCAAGAATGGTTGCAACCATGTTTTTTATCGACGTTTTCCCACAACTTCCGGTTATAGCAATCAAATGCCCGGTGAAGCTCTTACGATTTTCTCGAGCTATCTGACCTAGCGCCTTAGTGGTATCCGAAACAACCCATTGACTCACTGTTAAGTCTCTTATTGGCTGCTCAACCACTAATCCGCTGACCTTGGCTGCAACTAATGAGGCAAACTCATGTCCATCAAATTTCTCTCCCTTGAGAGCAACAAATAATTGACCATCTATTAGGTCACGACTATCTGTAGATACAGACTCAAAGGAACCATCTGGGTACATTACCGTTCCACCATACTCGAGAGCCATCTGTGAAAGTGCCAATGTGTTTATCACGCTAGCCACCCTCGCCGGGACAAGGCTAGCCTTGCTTCTGCCTGATCACTAAAAGACTGCACATTAGATCCAATAATTTGATACAACTCATGTCCTTTTCCTGCTATCAAAACAACATCTTCCTGAGCTGCAGATTCGATGGAAAACTGGATTGCTTTTCTTCTATCAGGAATAATATGAACACTTTTCTTGCCCCTCAGCTCAAAACATATACCTGATAAAATTTCATCAATTATTGCTTGGGAATCATCTCCCCGAGGATTATCGTTAGTAACAACTATCTTGTCCGCTAGTTGATCGGCAATTTTACCCATCTTGGATCGCTTAGCTTTATCCCTGTCACCGCCACATCCAAAAACACACCATAATTTTCCATTGCAGTTGTATTTAAGAGCCTCTAACGCATTTTTTAAAGCGTCCGGAGTGTGAGCAAAATCCACCACAATCATAGGTGCAAAAATTTCTTTATCAGCTTCACACGCTGGGCCAGAAATAACTTCCATGCGCCCGGGGATAGGCCCCAGACAAGGTATTAATTTTAAAACTTCCTGAAGCATTAGCCCCTGACAACAAGCAGCACCTAAAACTGCTAGTAAATTTAATAAATTAAACCTACCAATTAATGGGCTCTTAAGCATACCGTCACCCCAAGGGGTTAAAATATGAGCCACTATGCCTGCACCTGTCAGTTTAATATCCTGAGCATAAATAGAGGCTGCTGGGTTCACCAAAGAAAAGGTAAAAGAGGCGGTAGATGAAGGCAGCTTTTGGGCTATCTCTAAACCAACAGGGTCGTCTTCATTGATCACCGCATTTTTAAGCCCAGGCATTGAAAATAACTGTTTTTTAGCGGCAGAGTAGCTTGCAATATCACCATGGTAATCTAGGTGGTCGTGAGTTAAATTGGTAAATATAGCCGTATCAAATAGTAAGCCGTGGACTCTAAATTGACTTAGGCTGTGAGAGGACACTTCTATGACTGCTTTCTTTATGTTGCGCTCGGCAAAATCAGCTAAGACAGCCTGTATAGTAATAGGATCGGGGGTGGTCATCCCTTCACCTTTTAGCTCTGACTTGCCACTCTCTACGCATCCATGCCCCAAAGTACCCATAACGCCGGCTCTGTCGCCAGCGAGACTAAATAGCTGTGACAACAACTGTGTGCAGGTAGTTTTTCCGTTAGTCCCCGTCACCCCGGTCAATGCTACTTTATGCGAGGGGTTCGAATAAAATTGTCCAGAAATTTTACTTATTTTTTTATTCAAATCTGGTATAGCAACTACCCTTGCATGCTTTTTAAAACAAAAGCTATCTGCATGACATAGAACGATTTCAGCACCGGCCTTAAGCGACGATTGGATATAATCTCGCCCATCTTGATAAGCCCCAGGAATTGCAAAAAATAGATCCCCAGGCTTAACCTGCCGACTGTCAAGACAGACCCCAGAAACCTTTAACTTCATTAACTTATCGGACAGCAAAACCCCTGGCAGCAAACTTTTCAAGCTACTAACTAACGGGGCATTAAATGTTTTTATCAAATACCACCCCCAGATTTTATGAGATCTGGTTCAACGTGCAGTGCAACTGCACTATTATCACGAGCCATATTCGGGGCAACTCTTAACACCCTGAGGGCTCTTTCAGTGATGCTTGAATATATCGGCCCAGCCACTAAACCGCCATAATGTTCTCCAGCCTTAGGGTCATTGATAATCACCACCGTCACCAAACGTGGTTTTTCTGCTGGCACTATACCGGCGAACATTGCAACGTAGCGTTTATCATGATATCCGCCCACTGCAGTCTTATGCGCAGTCCCTGTCTTTCCGGCAACATTATAAGTATTAATAGCTGCCTTTACTGCAGTCCCTCCGCTGCGAGTAGCACCAGTCATCATACCGCGAACTTTAGCGACTAGTTTTGCGTCAACTACCTGCTCTCCCTCTGGAGCCTCGTCTATCCTTAATAATGTGATCGGCTTCTTGATCCCATCTGATGCTATAACTGCGTATGCTTGAGCAATCTGAAGAGCCGAGGCATTTAAACTATATCCAATGGAAAAATTTGCCCTTTCTATTTTCATTGATTTTTTATGAAAAGGAAGCATGCCTGATCTTTCGCCCCTAAAACCCGTTCCAACAATTCCTCCAAATCCTACGCGTGAAAATAAATCATGCATGTCTTCTGGATCAACCGCTAACCCTAATTTTATTGCGCCTACATTACTTGATTTTTTAAGTAGATCGGCAAGGCTAATTTTTCCAAAATTATGGTGATCAACTATTTTTTTTCTATCTACTTGAATGTAGCCAGGATTTGTATCAATAACTGAATTAGAAAAAACCTTACCATTCTCCATCGCTGCAAGAACCGTAAAAGGTTTAACTGTAGAACCTGGCTCAAATACATCCAAAATCGCTCTATTTCGCATTCTTTTATTTAAGTCCCCAGAGGCCAGTTTTCTTCGATCATTTGGATTGTAAGATGGC